>CANFED010000001.1 GCA_947445995.1 Oxalobacteraceae bacterium
TACTCATCTGCAGTTTTCAACATAAAAATTTATCGACCATACCAATCAAGCCACTCATCTGTTAATTTATTATTCAGAAAGAAAAGACGTGCGTATAACTACCGCCGGCATACTACTGCTATTACCTCGACTAGCCTCAAATACGAATGGCAGTCGAAATAATAATTTATCACCATCAAATTTAATCGAAAAAGGAACAGGAAATAACTTCTTAGTACCCCCTTATTCTAAAAACTCATCTCCGTTACAACTTTCAGGAATATTACAAAAAGGCAGCAGGCTGCTTGAGAGACTTGATCACGGATTATCTATTGGATTACCAGGAGCCGATGCTGCCATTTTTAGAAAATCAAAAAATCACTTTGAAGAGTTATCTTATAACAAAGGAGACGATGCGGAATCAATTGATGAATTTGCCAAATCCGTCAGTCAGGAATACACAGTTTTTTCAAATAAAAATGCTCATAACGCTAATAAATTTAAAACTAAAGTAATTATGATTTACGGGGAAAGTCATACCTCACCGCTTCTGCCAAGTATCCGTAATGGCAAAGGAGCCTTACTTCTTGAATCTTCGGATTTAAACAGATGCTTGGAAAAACATAAACTCTATCCGGATAATATCTGCAAACACATTGACACGCTCGGCACCAGCATGCTGGACACTTCTACTATTAATTTGCATTCATCGGTTAGAGCATTAATTCAACAAATGGATCCGAAAGAATACCAAAAAATAGAAAAAAGAAGAAAGGATCAAAAAATATCTTCTGTTCTAACCCTGCAAGAAATGATGATATATGTAAATAATAATTTTAAGCGCATTTATTTAGCAAGAAATAAAAATGACCAAAAAAAACTGATGGAGTGTTATCGCCTGGCCAATTCAAATTATGAAGAAAATAAGAAATTGCAAAAGTCGACATTGCAAGACAGAGATACTGCAATGGTCCACGAAGCGAAAAAAATTATTTCGACACAAGCAAATGGCGAAGCTACAACGATCGTCGTAGGAAACGCCCACGTCAAAGGCATATTCAATGCCTTGGCAAAAGAATTTCCAGAGCATGCAATCGTAGGATGCTTCACTAATCATTCTCCGACAGTCAGAAGAGACGCTAAAGATGAGCTTGTAAAGGGGATTAATGCCGCTCCAGTTAAAATTCCACAAAAGCGGATCAAAACGGAGTTATGAAAAGTATTCGTACCAGGAGGCTGAAGTAATATCTCCATCACCGAATGGTTTTCCCTGCACCAACCGCATCAGTCCAGCATGAATAACTGCTGCCCGCGTACCACGAGTACCCCTACGCAACATCGGAGGTCGCCGTTCTGGTTGCTCCAATAATCAAAAATGCCCTCCAAAAAAAATGTAGCCGTTCAGCGGTAAGCTGAACGGCTACAAAGAAATGCTATTGACAGTTCATGCCATCTTAGAACGTATGACGGATACCAAGATTGAATGCCTTGTCGCCAGAACCGACTTCGATCGCATTACCGACCGTATATCCGGCACCGTTGTCATTTTTGATGCGCGCATAGGACGCATACAAATCGGTCCGTTTGGAGAACGCATAACGGTAACCCAATGCCCATTGGTTGGCATCCTGGTTGGCAATGGTTTTGTCGTCCTTGCGGATATATGACGCCAACAGCGTATGCACACCAAACGGCACGGTCACGCCAAGCAACAGATCGCGACTATCAGTAGATGCCGTTGGTGCAATCAGACTGCCATACGGATTAGCCGCATTGCGCAATGGCGAACTGTTGGTGCCCTTGTCGACCCCATATCCCAAGTGCAGCTTGGCAACTTTAAAATCATAGGTCAGGGCAAGCAAGGTATCTTTTGCGTTGGATGTATTTTTGAGCACGGCCGTATCGTTGTTGCGGTTGTGGTAACCGAGACGGACGGCAATCGGCCCGTTGGCATAACCGATTGCCGCACCATACTGCCGTGAAGCAGAGTTATCCCCTGCCACTTCACCGAATCCATAAGCCAGTTCACCGATAAATCCGCCCAAGTCTGGTGTCACGTACTTGATAGCGTTATTCATGCGACTCGCAGCATCACCGGTATTTGGCATCAGATTGGCCGCATCGCCCGCCATTCCGGTAGCGAACGGATCAGCGAGTACCAGCGTGGCATATTGCGGGGTGTACTGGCGCCCAAACGTCACCCCGCCGAAACCGCCGGACAAACCAACGAAGGCTTGACGTCCGAAAGCGGTACTGGATTGATTGAAGCCGCCTGTATCCAGCGCGATCCCCGTTTCCAGCAAAAAATTAGCGGCAAGACCGCCACCCAGATCTTCCGTACCGCGAAAACCGAGTCGTGATCCTGACGCTACACCACTGGTTAATTTTGTGACTGACCCCGCAGAACCACCACGTTCCGCAACCACGCCAACATCGGCAATACCGTAAATAGTGACATTGGTTTGCGCAACCGCAGAACCTGCTGCAGTCCCCAACAGTAACAATAAGAACGTTGATTGTTTCATTGAAACTCCTTTATAGAATGAAGCGAAACAGCGAACCAGAGTCAGACCGTTGCCGCTGATCACACATTCGACATCGAGTGGCTCAGCTGCACGGGCCCTGAAAAGTAAATAAAAAGTCCGACGTTTAGTCTTTGCAACCAAAACTGACTATTTTTCGTAAAAACTAGTCGCCACCTCGGACCTGAACGCATTGTTGTCTGTTCAATTTAACAACGTCAATTATTTATCTTATTTATGTCATCGATACATCGATAATTTGTCTCTAAAAAGACACAATTGAAAGCCCAGCGAATAAGTGAACAATCAACGAAGTACAAATGTGTGGGCTGGAAAACAAATTAGCTTGTTGAAACAATCAACGCCAAAACCAATGGCGCATAAAAAAAGCGCGGCAAAACCGCGCTTTTTTTATTCCAACAGTGCATTAAAAAACTTCAAATTTGCATATTCATGATGTCCTGGTACGCTGAAACCAGCTTGTTACGTACCTGAATCGTGGCCTGGAAACCGATATTCGCTTTCTGCGATGAAATCATTACATCGGACAAACTGACCTTGTCATCACCAAGCGCAAATTTCGAACCCAGATCGGCTGCAGTTTTCTGGGATGCATTGACTCCGTCCAATGACGCTTTGAGCGCATCGGCAAATCCCGGTTTAGCAACCGCCATCGGGTCGGGTACCACGTTCGATATCCCTCCCTGGGGACGCGTCGCTGCGGCCTTAAGCTGGCTGATCATCGCTTCGATTCTGCCTGAATCTATCATTGAGGTTTTCATGGATGTTCCATTCCTGTCATCGTAAACCACCTGCACCGGGCAACCTGGTGAATAGTCGGTTTTTTCACCATCACACAGTAGCATTCGAAATACCATGCATCGGGACGAGAACCCGAACAAATCTTCTTCTATTCAACTGATTGAACCGACTCAACTGAACGATAATATTGGTTAAAGTGATTATTGCATTTAGGAAAAAATGAAGTACATGCACGCCAATCGCAACACCCAGGGAGTTTCATCATGGCTGTAGCCGCCGACGGCAGCGTCATACCGAATCCACTCATCAGTTTTGGGGAATCCCAGGGCGGGCGCAACTTGTTGCTGATGATGGGAGCCGCCATCGTACTTGCGATCATGGCTGGGGTATGGATGTGGAGTCAGCAACCTGAATACCGTGTTTTGTTTTCCAATTTTTCGGATCGCGATGGCGGCGCCATCGTTACACAGTTGCAGCAAATGAACGTGCCCTACAAGTTTGCCGAAGGCGGCGGGGCCATCATGGTACCGGCCGCTCAGGTGTATGACACGCGTCTCCGTATCGCTGCGATGGGCTTGCCAAAGGGTGGCAATGTCGGTTTCGAGTTGATGGAAAACCAGAAGCTAGGTGTGTCTCAATTCCTGGAACAGGTCAATTTCCAGCGCGCACTGGAAGGAGAACTGGCACGCTCGATTCAATCGATTGGTGTGGTTGAATCGGCTCGGGTGCATCTGGCAATGCCAAAGGCGTCAGTCTTCGTGCGTGATCAGCAAAAGCCAACGGCCTCTGTGGTGCTCAATCTGCAGACGGGTCGCCCGCTCAGCGAACAGCAAGTCAGCGCCATCGTCCATCTGGTTGCCAGCAGCGTACCTGAACTACCACCGGGCAACATCAGCGTCATCGACCAGAATGGCAACCTTTTATCGGATACCAGCAAAGCCGCCAAGCCTACGGGTCTCGATCCTACGCAGCTCAAGTACGTTCAGGAAATCCAGCAGAATATCGTGCGGAGAATCGAGTCGATCATCACTCCTATCGTGGGGCCAAACAATGTGCGCGCCGAAGCGACTGCCGACATTGATTTTTCTACCAGCGAGCAAGCCGCCGAAACCTACAAGCCGAACAGCCCGCCGAACCAGTCCACCATGCGCAGCCAGCAAAGCAGTGAGTCGCAAGGTAGCAGTACGGGCGCAGGTGGTGTGCCGGGGGCGCTATCGAACCAACCGGCGGCTAACGCCACGGCCCCGATCAATCCGACTGTGCCAGCCACACCAGCAACACCAGGTGCGGCGACGACCGCTACCCCAGGCGCAGGAACAACGGCGACCGTCGCCACCCCGTCACAAAAGGAGATGACGGTCAATTACGAGGTTGATAAAACGGTTCGCTACGTTCAACAACCGATGGGCGGCGTAAAGCGGATTTCAGTGGCGGTGGTCGTGAATTTCAAACAAGCCATCGACAAGACTGGTAAGGTCGTCGCGACTCCGCTCACCGAAGCCGAACGGATGCAAATTTCTGATCTGGCCAAGGAAGCGATGGGGTTCAATAAAGATCGTGGTGACACCCTTAACGTCGTCAACACAGCATTTGCAGGCGTGCCACAAGAAGTCTTCCCGGAGGTACCAATCTGGAAAAAACCGGAAATGATCCAGCTGGCCAAGGAACTAGGCAAATATGCAGTGGGCGGCATTGTGTTGCTGTATCTGTTCTTCGGCGTGTTGCGACCCATGCTGAAAAAATTCAATGCGCCAGCCAAAAAAATCAATGCAGTGGTCGACGATGAGGACGACGAGCCGGAAACGCCGGAAATGCACGCTGCACGCGATGCGCAACAAGCCATTGATGTTCCGCCTGAACCTGTTTCATTGAGTTATCAGCAAAACCTCGACTTGGCAAAGCAGCTGGCCAAGGATGATCCGAAAGTAGTCGCCAACATAGTCAAGAACTGGGTGAGCGGAAATGAGTGACGATGGAGTCCATAAAGGTGCCGTGCTAATGCTCGCCCTGGGTGAAGACGAAGCCGCCGAAGTCATGAAATTTCTCAGCCCGCGCGAAGTGCAGAAACTCGGCGCAGCGATGTCGACAATGAAAGCCATCAGCCACGAAGAACTGGATGCGGTCCTGAAAAGCTTTCGGGTAGAAACCGAATCCAGTTCTGCACTGGGACTTGACTCCGACGAATACATTCGTACCGTACTGACCAAGGCACTCGGCGACGACAAGGCATCGTCGCTGCTCAACCGTATCCTCGGTGCGCGCGATGCCAGCGGTATCGAGGGTCTCAAGTGGATGGACTCGCAATCGGTCGCCGAACTGATCCGCAACGAGCATCCGCAAATTATCGCCACTATCCTCGTTCACCTGGAGCGCTATCACGCTTGCGAAGTGCTGGATCACTTTACCGAACGCCTGCGCAATGATGTGGTGTTGCGCATCGCCACGCTTGACGGCGTCCAGCCAGCCGCCTTGCGTGAACTGAACGAGGTGCTGACCAAGCTGTTGACGGGTAACGAAAGCCTGAAGAAAAAGCCGATGGGTGGCATCCGTGCCGCGGCAGAAATTCTCAACTTCCTGTCCGGTGAAAACGAACAATCAGTCATCGCCAACCTGAAAAACTACGACAGCGACATGGCGCAAAAAATCATGGACGAGATGTTCGTCTTCGACAACATCATGGAAATTGATGACCGTGGCATCCAGATCATTCTGCGCGAAGTCCAGTCCGATTCACTGATCGTTGCTCTCAAAGGTGCCAATGTTGACTTGCGCGAAAAAATCTTCAAGAACATGTCCAGTCGCGCCGCCGAAATGATGCGCGAAGATCTCGAATCGAAAGGGCCGGTGCGGCTCTCCGAAGTCGAAGCCCAGCAAAAGGAAATCCTGCAGGTGGTGCGACGGTTATCCGACGAAGGCCAGATCCAGCTAGGCGCAAAAGGTGACGACGCCTATGTCTGACAACATTATTCCAAAGGAACGGCAATCGGCTTACCAACGCTGGGAAATCGATTCGTTCGGCGACAACCGGCCCAGCTCTCAGCCGGCACCCGCTCCGGTCGCGCCACCGGTCGCTCGCGTCACCATCGAAGAACAAGCCGCTATCCGCGAAGCAGCACAGATCAAAGGGTATGCAACCGGCCTGGCTGACGGCCGCATCGAAGGCTTGCGCCTCGGACGCGAAGAAGCCCATGCCGAAATCGACCACCTGCGCCAGATCGCCGTCGCGCTCGGTAGCGAGGCGGCCATCGCCGATGAACTGATTTCCGCTGACGTCATGCAACTGGCGCTCGACCTTGCGCAGGCGATGCTGAAAACTGCACTGGAAATCAAACCTGAGCTGGTTTTACCGATCGTCGCTGAAGCAATCCGGTATCTGCCAAACGTTCAACAACCGGCGCTGCTTTATCTGAATCCGGCCGATGCCTTGCTGGTACGCGAAGAGATGCATGAAGAACTGGAAAAGGCCGGATGGCGCATCGCCGATGACAGCCAGATGCATCGTGGTGGCTGCCGCATCGATACGGCCAGCAACCAGATTGATGCCAGCATTGACATACGCTGGCAGCGCCTGACCGAAGCCCTCGGGGAAAATCCCGGCTGGCTCAAGGAATAACAGTGCAGCATGTCCGCAGCCAGCGCTGGCAGGCTTATTTGCGTGACTGCAGAGAGTTACTGCAGATTGCCGAGCCGATGCAGGTATCGGGCCGCGTAACTCGTGTCGCGGGACTGGTCATGGAAGCGATCGGATTACGCCTGGCCGTTGGCAGCGCCTGCACTGTACCGCTGCCCAATGGCTCCCGTATCGAAGCCGAAGTAGTTGGTTTCGACAATGACCGTCTGTTCCTGATGCCGCAAAGTGATGTCGAAGGCGTGGTGCCAGGCACTCGGGTATTCCCGGTCGAGGCCGTGCAATCCCTGCCGCGTGCCGGTTCGGTCAACCATCCGCGTCGGCGTCCTAGCGATCGTGGCCGTCACCTGCCCGTCGGCGATGAATTGCTGGGCCGGGTACTCGATGGAGCCGGTCGGCCACTCGACACGCTCGGCCCGCTCAATGCAAGCTCGGCCGCACCGCTCAATGTACGCGCAGCCAATCCGCTCACCCGCGCGCCTATCGTCGACGTACTCGATGTCGGTGTCCGCGCCATTAACAGCATGCTGACGGTCGGACGAGGTCAGCGCATGGGCCTCTTCGCCGGTTCCGGCGTCGGTAAAAGCGTGTTGCTTGGGATGATGGCGCGCTACACCACCGCCGACGTGATCGTCGTCGGCCTGATCGGTGAACGCGGTCGCGAGGTCAAGGAATTCATCGAACAGATCCTCGGACCGGAAGGTCTGGCGCGTTCGGTCGTGGTCGCCGCGCCAGCCGACACGCCACCACTGATGCGCCTGCAAGGTGCGGCCTACACGACGGCGATCGCCGAACATTTTCGCGACCAGGGCAAGCATGTGCTGATGATCATGGATTCGTTGACCCGGTATGCGATGGCACAGCGCGAAATCGCCTTGGCCATTGGTGAACCACCCGCCACCAAAGGGTATCCGCCGTCGGTATTCGCCAAATTGCCGGCGCTGGTCGAGCGGGCTGGCAATGGCCGTGAAGGCGGCGGTTCGATCACTGCTTTCTATACCGTTCTGACCGAGGGCGATGACCAGCAGGACCCGATCGCCGATGCCGCGCGCGCCATCCTTGACGGCCATATCGTGCTCAACAGGCAGCTGGCCGAAGCCGGCCACTATCCGGCCATCGATATCGAACAATCGATCAGCCGTGCGATGCACAGTATCACCACTCCGGAACACCAGAAATTGACGCGCCGGCTCAAGCAACTATATTCGCGCTACCAGCGCAACCGCGACCTCATCAGCGTCGGTGCCTACAGCGCCGGTTCCGATCCGGTGCTCGACGAAGCGATCCAGCTCAATACCCGCATCGAAGATTTCCTGCAACAGGACATCCGCGAGCGCGCCACCATAAGCGAAAGCATGACCCAACTTTCTAGCCTGTTCGGCGGATGAGGCTATCGATGAGGCACGGATAATTCATCATGGCTACCTCTTCCGCAATAGATACCCTGATCGAACTCGCCGTCAAGGATACTGACGAGGCAGCCAAACGTCTTGGCCTGGCTATCCGTGCGTGCGAGGAAGTCGAACAAAAACTGACGTTGCTGACACAGTACCGGGACGACTACGCCAACCGGTTCCAGCACAGCCTGTCGGTCGGCCTGAGTCCCTCCGGCTATCGCAATTTCCAGCTTTTTATCGACAAGCTCGATGGCGCGATCGCCAGTCAGCAATTGGTCCTGCTCGATGCCAAACGTCGCATTGAAGAAGCACGTACGGCATGGCAATCGAGCGAACGCAAGCGCATGTCCTACGGCACACTGGCTAGCCGTGCGCTGAAGATGGCACAACAAAAAGAAGCCAAACGCGACCAAAAAGCAATGGATGAGCATGCGGCGCGCGCCATCCTCTACAAACGATAAAACCACTCCAGGCAGCCATCATGCAAAACAATTCGATCGTGAATACTCTGGCTCCTGTCGTCAGCGCATCTGCTACCAAGCCACGGGTTGCAGAAAACAATGCGCCTGACCAGCAATTCAACCAACTGCTGTCACGTCAGATGAAAGACCGCATCCCCCCGGCATCCGCGACCAAACCTGCCGACGCGGTCAAGCCAGCATCAGCCAAAGCACCTGACGCATCAAGCAAAGCCACTACCAGCGAACCCGCTGCCAACACCAGCACCAGCACCAGCACGACAACGGTACCGGCCACCGAACCCGCTGCCAGCAAGACCGATGCCGATACCAAAGATAAACCGGACGCCAGCACGACTGCCCTCCCCGTCAACAGCACCGATGCCGCACTCAGTGCGTCGGCGGCCATCATGGCGCTGGTCGCCAATGCCGGTGTGCCTGCCGCAGTTGCGCCCGCAGCGCCGGCAAAAATCGAACTTGATCCGGATGCGCTGACAAAAAATACCCGTATCGATGCACGCGCGACGCCCGACGACGGGCCCACTGATGCAGCGATCAAGGAGCTTGTCGCCAAAGACGCCGGTCAATTTACCACCGCGCTAAAAATGGCCTCGACTGCCAACGTCAATAAGGACACCGCTCTGGCAAAACTTGTCGAGCAGCCGGTCGCCGGCAACGGACTGCAACCGGCACAGCAAACTGCATTGACAATGGCGGCACCGGCTGGCGTTCATCCCGGAAACAGCTTGACTCCGCAGATCGACAACAGTGCCTGGAATCAGGCCCTGGGCCAGCGTATGGTGTGGATGGTTGCTGGTGCCGAGCAGTCCGCTACGCTGACCTTGAATCCTCCCGACCTTGGACCGTTGCAGGTGGTACTTAATGTCTCCAACGGTCAGGCGGACGCCAGCTTCTTCGCAAACCAGCCGGAAGTGCGTCAGGCACTCGAAGCTGCCCTGCCGAAATTACGTGAAATGCTTGGCGATGCCGGTATCTCGCTGGGACAGGCCAATGTCAGTTCCGGTAGTCCAAATCCGCAAAGCAATTCAGGTCAACGTGACAACGGCCCGCGCCGCAGTAGCGAGTCTGGCGTGTCCGGCACCACGACCGTGACCGCACGTCGCATCACTTCCGCCGGGAATGGCATGGTCGACACCTTTGCGTGAAGTGCGTCGCGTCAGATAAATGCATCCCTTGCGAGGTCGTCACGTAACCATTTCTCGCGTACCATGACGAGGCAAAAACCGGCACCTGTGCATGCGACGATCTGCGCAGTGATAAGTGCTCTTTTCGACGCATCTGGCATGGTCGTTTTTTTCAATAATGGTTACTGAAAGTTCAGTGCAGTTCACAAGGAAACGAGATGGCGACAGCACCCAAGGCCGCACCGGCAGCAGACGATGCATCAGGCGGCAAAAAGAAATCCAAACTCAAGCTGATCATCATCGCCCTCGTGGTGCTGGCAATCGGCGGTGGTGCCGCAGGTTATTTTCTGATGATGAAAAAAGCCAAGCCCGCCGGTGAGCATGTTGAAGAAGAATCCCATGAGTCCGCCAAGGCACCAGTGTTTCTGGTGCTCGATCCGTTTACGGTCAACCTGCAACAGGAAAACGGCGACCAATATTTGCAGGTTGCCATGACCGTCCAGGTGGCCGATGACAAGCAATCCGAAGAAATCAAGGTCTACTTGCCGCAAGTGCGCAGCCGCGTACTGATGGTTCTGTCGAGCAAGAAGGCATCGGAAATTAATACGCCCGAGGGCAAGAAGCAACTGGCGGACGACATCATTGCGCAGATCAAACGACCTTTTGCGGAGAAGGGCAAACCGCAAAAAGTCAGTGACGTGTTTTTCACCTCCTTTGTGATCCAATAACCGGCCATGGCTGACAATTTCCTTTCGCAAGAAGAAGTCGATGCGCTGCTCAAGGGCGTCAACGGCGATCAGGATGACGTGCATGCGCCGGAGGATCAATCCGGTGTGCGGCCCTACAATCTGGCGACGCAGGAGCGCATCGTGCGCGGCCGCATGCCGACGCTGGAAATCATCAATGAACGGTTTGCGCGTTTGCTGCGCATTGGCCTGTTCAATTTCTTGCGGCGCAGCGCCGAAGTATCGATCGGCCCCGTACGCGTATCGAAGTACAGTGAATTCATCCGCAATCTGGTGGTACCAACCAACCTGAATCTGGTACACATGAAGCCGTTGCGCGGCACGGTGCTGATGGTGTTCGATCCGAATCTGGTGTTCCTGATCGTCGATAACCTGTTCGGTGGCGATGGCCGATTCCATACGCGTGTCGAAGGACGCGATTTCACCCAGACCGAACAGCGCATCATCCAGCGCATCCTGGCCATCGTTTTCGAAAACTATTCGAAGTCCTGGGAGCCGGTCTATCCGGTCGAATTCGAGTACATCCGCTCCGAAATGAACACCCAGTTCGCCAACATCGCCACGCCAAACGAAGTCGTGATCTGCACCACCTTCACGATCGAACTCGGCCCGGTCAGTGGCGAAATGCACTTCTGTATTCCGTACTCCACCATCGAGCCGATCCGCGACATACTCACCAGTAGCCTGCAAGGCGAGACGCTGGAAGTCGACAAACGCTGGATTCGTCTGATGACGCAACAGATCCAGACAGCGGAGGTCGAAATCGTTGCCGATTTCGGTGTCGCCCGAAGCAACTTCGGGGATATCCTGAACATGCGGGTCGGCGACATCATTCCGCTCAACGTACCGGAGGTCGTGCTGGCGAAAGTCGATGGCGTGCCGGTGATGGAATGCACGTACGGCAAACTCAATGGGCAATACGCACTACGAGTCGACAAGTTACTGGCTCATAGTTCAACCGACGCACTGCATGGAGATGAAAATGGCTGACAACGACGAGCAACAAGCAGCAGAAGACGACTGGGGCGCAGCGATTGCCGAGCAGGAGCAAGCTGAAAAAGCCGCGCTCAATGCTCAGCAGGCCAGCCCGACCGTGTTTCAGGAATTCGCCAGTACTAGCAAGACCACCACCCACAACGACATCGATTTCATCCTCGATATTCCGGTCCAGTTGACGGTCGAACTGGGCCGGACCAAGATCGCCATCAAGAACCTGCTGCAACTGGCGCAAGGTTCGGTCGTTGAACTCGATGGTCTCGCCGGCGAACCGATGGATGTTCTGGTCAATGGCTGCCTCATCGCCCAAGGCGAGGTCGTCGTGGTCAATGACAAGTTCGGCATCCGCCTGACCGATATCATTTCGCCGGCCGAACGCATCAAGAAACTCAACAGATGAAAGGGGCCGGGATGTTCTTCCCGGCGCTGCTGGCAGCGCCGGAGATTTTTGCGCAAGTGGCAACGACGAGCGCGCCGGTTGCTGCGCCGGTCGCCGCCGCGACTTCTCCGGGAAACATGCTGCAAGTGATGGTCGGCCTGATGGTTGTGCTGGGCCTGCTGATCGCCGTTGCCTGGTCAATGAAAAAAATGGGAGCCGGCAAACATGCGGCAGCCGGTGCCCTGAAAATCGTCGGTGGTGTCAGCGTTGGCAACCGCGAGCGCATCCTGGTCGTCGAAGTCGCTGATCAGTGGATCGTTGTTGGTGTCACGCCCACATCAATCAGCGCGTTGTCAACAATGCCAAAACAGGAAGGCGTCGAACTCTCCGCCGTGGCACCACTTGCCAAGAATTTCTCGGACTGGCTCAAACAGACCATCGACAAACGCAAGACCGACCAGCTCAACAGCGCGTCGAAACCTTCCGGACTGGACAATGCACATTAAGTTGTCGACCTGCCTGCGCTGGAGCGCAGTGGCCCTGGTCGCATTACCGCTGTTCGCGTATGCCCAGCAAGCCGGCCTGCCCGCCCTGACCAGTACGCCGACCGCCGGTGGCGGACAGAACTATACGTTGAGCCTGCAGACGCTGCTATTGCTGACCGCGCTGACCTTCCTGCCGGCGGCCCTGCTGATGATGACCAGTTTCACGCGCATCATCATCGTGCTGTCACTGCTGCGCCAGGCGCTCGGCACGCAATCGGCACCGCCAAATCAGGTGATGGTCGGACTGGCTCTTTTCCTGACCCTGTTTGTCATGGGTCCGGTACTCGACAAGATTTATGACGATGCCTATTTGCCGTTACAGGAAAACAAGATCAGCATGACGCAGGCAATGGATCGCGGTATTGCGCCATTGAAAGCCTTCATGATGAAGCAGACGCGCCAGACTGATCTGGCGTTGTACGTCAAGATGTCCAACAGCCCGGCGCTGCAAGGTCCCGAAGACGTGCCGCTGCGCATTCTGGTGCCGGCCTTCGTCACCAGCGAACTCAAGACTGCCTTCCAGATCAGTTTTGCCATTTTCATCCCGTTCCTGATCATCGACATGGTGGTCGCCAGCGTGCTGATGTCGATGGGGATGATGATGGTGTCACCGTCTATCGTGTCGCTGCCGTTCAAGTTAATGCTGTTCGTCCTCGTCGATGGCTGGCAGCTACTTATCGGTTCGCTGGCACAAAGTTTTTACTAGGAGACGCCAATGACACCGGAAAGCGTCATGTCGATGGGGCGCCATGCAATGGAAGTGACGCTGATGGTCGCCGCACCGCTGCTGATGGTGGCGTTGATCATCGGCCTGATCGTCAGCATTTTCCAGGCCGCGACACAGATCAATGAACAGACCCTGTCTTTCATTCCAAAACTGGTCGGCATTTTTGTCACGCTGATCGTCGCCGGTCCGTGGATGCTGTCGATCATGCTCGACTACATGCGTGAAATGTTCACCGGCATTCCGTCGATGATAGGCTGACCCCGATCAACCGCCAGCATGCTCAACTTCAGCTCCACCGAACTCAACGCCCTGATCACCGGCTTCCTTTGGCCATTGACCCGCATTCTCGGTTTGATTGCGGTCGCCCCACTGTTCAGCAATGCCAGCGTGCCGCGACGTACCAAAGTCGGGCTGGGTATTTTGCTGGCAATGATCGTCGCACCCCTGGTGCAGGTGCCCGCCGGACTGGAACCGATGTCGATGCAGGGTTTGCTGATTCTGGTGCAGCAATTGATGATAGGGATCGCGATGGGCTTTTCGATGCGGATCATTTTCTCCGCCGTTGAAATGGCTGGCGAGATATCGAGCATGACGATGGGACTGGGTTTTGCGACCTTTTTTGATCCGCAATCGCGCGGTCGTTCGAACGCCGTCAGTCAGTTCCTCGGCTTGCTGGTGCTGATGCTCTATCTGGCAGCGAATGTCCACCTGGCCTTGTTGTCGACACTGGTGGACAGCTTCACCACCATGCCGATCACGGTAGGGCCAATGACCGGCAATATTGCCGAACAGGTCGCGCGGTGGGGCGGTCGCGTGTTCAGCGCGGGGCTGCAACTATCGCTGCCGATTGTCGCTGCGCTGCTCATCACCAATATCGCACTCGGTATCCTGACGCGTGCCGCGCCGTCCCTCAATCTGTTCGGTATCGGTTTTCCGATCACGCTGGCGATCGGCTTCACGATGCTCGGCCTGATCCTGCCGTACCTGACAACGCCGATACTCAATCTGTTCGAAGAAACCATCAACACGATCCGCCGACTGACGGGTGGTTAATTTGCAAGGAAACCCACGATGAACATGATCTCCCGCTTCTGCATCCTGCTACTGGGTGCGACCGCATTGTCAGCCGGTGCATCGACACCGCTGGTTGCCGCGCACATGAATGTGCTGGAAGAAAAGCGCAACGCTATTGTCAACCTCGATGCCGGCAGTGCGGCAGAACTGGGAAGTGGCCGCGACCTCAATGGACTGCAGGGACGGACACGGGATTTTCAGGGACAGAGCGTGCCGTTGTACGCGATTTCAGATGGATCGATTTCGGCCGGCCGCTTCTTGCGATTGGTACAGTTCGACAGACAACTTGCCGGTACGCTCCAATGCCAACTGGTACAACTTGGCAACAGCCCGGACCTGCCAGGCGTAAAGCTGGTGGTACTGGCGCAGCAATGTGCGATCGTGCGGCTCAATCACTGAGCCTAAGGTCAGCGCTCCTCTCCTCTCCGATCTCTCCGGCAGAGCTTGCTGCTCGAAGAAATAAAATCGGTCCAGCCAGAATCAGGATTAGTTGATGTAATTGAACAGGGACAAATTGGCAATCTTGACAAACGATTGCTGGGCGGCTTGCAAGGTCAACTGATTCTGCGTCAGTTCACTCGCCGCTTTCGCATAATCGAGATCCTGCAAATTCGATAACGTCGACGCATATTGCAGACTGCGGTTATCGCCTTCGGTATCGAGCGTATCAAGCTCTTGCAAGCGCGCACCGCCCGCTGCCCGTACATTCAACACCGTATCGAGTGCTGCCGACACGTTGTTATTGGCCGAACTAAGACTGGCCGACAGATTGGCCTTGGCAGTGAGCGAAGAGGCTGGCGTATTTAACGAGGTGATCAGGTCACCGATGGTCTTGAAGATGCTCTGCGCATTCGGGTTGATGTTGTACTTGTTGCCGCTAGCCGGTGCGCCGGTAGCCGTAAATTGCAAGCCATCAAAGGTAATCGTCTGCGGGTTGGTTGTGTAGTTGGCTGACGCGGACAATGGGGCGGACTTGGTCGGGTCCGTGCTCAAGTCGTAGACCTTGAAGCTGGAGATGCCGGCGGTGGTCGTGAAGTCAATGCTGTAATTGTGATGCTTCAGCAAGGTCGCATCGACCACGGTTGCTGCGCTGATGGCACCGGCACCGACGGCACTGTTGCTGATATCAGGCGTCACCGACACGCTGTCGTCACCACTCTTGATGTTCTGGAAAATCGCACTGCCGGTATCGTTGATCGGTAGCTGACGCGAGGTACTCACTTGCAGTTGGCGTTGCCCCTGATCACCGTTGTAGGTGGCAGTTGTTCCCGAGACATCGGTAAATGGTGCGGTCGTACTCTGGAAGCCGCCAAAAATGTAATTTCCCGTACTGTCGCGGCTGTTGGCGATACCCATCAGTTCCTGATAACGACCGGCCAGTTCGCTGGCCATGTACTGGCGCTGGCTATCATCGAGCGCACCGTTGCCGGCAGCAATGGTCAGCGTTTTCACGTTTTGCAGCAAGGTCGTGTAGTTGGAAAGGATACTTTCCTGCAGAGACAACGCGCCCTTTGCCGTATCGCGGTTCGCCGCAAACTGGGTGTTGACGTCGATGGCCTGCGAAACCGTCAGCGCAGCTGCAGCCGCTACGGGATCATCGGCCGGAGTCAGGATGCGTTTGCCAGACGCAATCTGCGTCTGTTTTTGCGCCACGCTCGATTGCAGGTCGCTAATCCTGGTGCTGGCATTGTCATAAAAAGCGGCGGTACTGATACGCATGATCCGGACTCCTATCGGCCAAGGCTGAGCAAGACATCGAACAGCGTGCTGGCGGTTTGCATGATTTTTCCGGCGGCCTGGTAGGCCTGCTGGTAGCGCAGCAAATTGCTGGCTTCTTCATCGAGATTGACACCGGATTGCGATTGCTGGATCGCCAGTACGCTATCGACCAGTTTGCCTTCCGACGCTGCATTGGCTACCACTTCACGGGTCTTGTTGCCAACGTTGTTGACCATCAGACCGAACGCGCCTGACAGCGTCGTACTGGCCTGGCCGCTGACTCCGACTAGCAAATTTTTGGTTTGCAGTGCGCCAAGCGCCACCGCATTGCGGCTGTCGCCGGTCGCCACGCCAGTCGTATTGGCCTTGATCGTGAAAGTGTCACCTTCAAGCGGTGCCCCGGTGATATTGAAGCTGACACCACCGATGCTGACATTACTACCCGAGGTGTAGTTGATCGGGGTACCCAGTGAGACGGGCACTGTATCGAGCTTGCCATTACTGAACTTGAGCGTGAGCGGCAAGGTCGGTGGCGCGGTCAGGAACGAGGCACTGACAACACCCGCGCTGATCTTGCCATTGCCACCATTGGTCGTTGTCGATGCCAGTACTACCGGCGCGGCTGCCGCAACTTCGCTCGTATCCGTGAGCTTGACTGCAATGCTACCGGCGGCGGCAATGGTCGGACGCACCAGAAAACTGCTGTTTGCCGCCATCGTCCCGGCACCGATCGAGAAGGTGATGCCATCAATCGGATTGGGCGGTGGAAAGCTGCCTTGATAAGCTGGCGCTTTATCGCTCAGGCGCGTCACCGTGTAATTGGTGCCGTCGTAAGCAACGCTGTAGTCGCTCGCCGTCAGTGCGACCGCATCGGCTGCCGAGGCAATCGTCGCACTGATGACCGGGTTGGTAGTAGAGTTGGTGCTGCTCGGCGAAACCACGGGTCCCGTGATGCTAAAAAAGTCCTTGCCAGGATTGCCGTTTTGGTCGACCCCGAGTTTCGATTGCTCATTGAAACTGGCGGCCAGTCCGATCGCGACGCGACCCAGTTCGTTGCGCGCCGGATCGAGCGACTTGGACCGAAAGTCGAGCAAACCACCGAGGGTACCGCCGCTGATCGACGAGTCCGGCAACTGCAGCAAAGTACTACCACTCTTATAAGCGACAACCAGTTTGCTGGCATCGGTCTGCGAGGTTGCAATGCTGAGTGCAAACGTGGAGGCACCGACGACGATAGGCTGACCGTTACCGATACTCACGTTGTATCCGCTGCCGGCCTGATTATCGACGGTGACCTTGACCAGCTTGCTCAGTTCAGAAACGATCTGGTCGCGCTGATCGAGCAAATCGTTCGGTGGCGCACCACCGTCGCCGGAGCTCGCTTTTTCGATCGCATCATTGAGCTTGGCAATTTGCTGACCATACGCATTGATTGAACCGACATTGCTAATGATCTGCGCATTGACGCCATCGCCGATCTGAGCCAGCTGTCCGTCGAGGCTCTTGAACCGTGCCGCCAAGGACTCGCCTGCAGACAACAAAGTCTGGCGCTGCGCGGTACCGTTCGGCGCTGCGGCCAGACCCTGCACGTTATTGAAAAAATTACTGAGCGTGGGTGACAGGCCTGTCGAGGAATCGGCAAGCAGGTTGTTGATCTGCGAGACCTGGGTGGAATACGCATCCAGACTGGCCTTGCTGGTCTGCGCGGAATTGACGCGGGTAGCAGTATAAGCGTCGTAGACCCGCTGGATCGATGCCACGGTGGTGCCTTGCCCGACAAAGCCATCACCCGAACTCTGTCCGCCAGCTGAAGTCTGCACCACGACTTGGCGACTGTAACCGGGTGTCGCCGCGTTGGCGATGTTGTGCCCCGTCGTGGTTACCCCGAGTTGTGCTGCCAGTAATCCGCTTTGACCAACGCTTAATATATTGCCCATGATAGTTATCTTCTTTCCGGTGACATCCTGTTGACGGCAGCGCCGCCGGAAACTTGAGCGCCGTACCGCGCCGTACCGATTTAAGCCAGCAATGAATTCTTGATGATGCTGGCCACTTTGGCAGCGTAATGTGGATCGGTGGCGTAGCCGGCGCGCTGCAGGCTCTGTGCAAAACCGGTCGCATCGGTGACGTTATTCATTACATTCTTGTAGCGTGGGTTATTGGTGATGAGGCTGCCGTAATCCTTGAAGGCATCAGCGTAGGAATCATAGGCGCGGAATTTTTCGATCCGGCTTTGCGCAACACCATTCACATATTCGGTGGTCCTGGCCTCGACGACCTTGCCTTGCCATCCGGCACCAGCCTTGATGCCGAACAGGTTGTGGCTGGTCTTGCCATCGGTGGCGATGATTTCTTTCTTGCCCCAACCGGTTTCCAGTGCCGCCTGGCCGAGCATGAACTTGGCTGGAATACCAGTCGCGCGACTGGCGATTTCCGCCTCGGCACCGAGCTTGTCCTGGAACGCTTTCACATGTGCCGGCTGAGCAGGAAAGCTCTTGCGCACCGGAACGGTCAACGCGGGCAAGCCGGCCTCAAACGAATTCTTCAGAGGCGTGGCGGGCTTGAGCATCGCCGGGTCGAGCGTCGACTCATTGAGCGCGCCACTGGCCGGTGTCGATGTCACCACTGACAATTGCCGAAACAGCACATCCGCCAGACCAACACCGCGCTTGGCCAGGTTTTCACTGACCTTCTGATCCATCATCGCGGTATAGGTCTTGGTCTCGCTGTTATCGAGCATGCCGTCCTGCGGTGTCGCATCGCGCATGCTCTTCATGATCATGTTCATGAACAGCGCCTCGAACTGCTTGGCCGACGCTTTGATCGCTTCGGGTGTGTTGTTCTTTGCCCCTTGCTGCAACTTGCCAACTTCTTTGGCGTCGAATGCCAGCTGGTCTGCCGATAAACCGATTTGATTGATGGCCATCGTCGCTCCGATCAGATGATTTCAAGTTCGGCACGCAACGCGCCCGATGCTTTCATGGCTTGCAAGATCGCCAGCAAGTCTTGTGGCGTGGCACCGATCGCATTGAGTGCCTTGACGACCTCGGCCAAGGACGGGCTGGCATTGAGCAACAGTACTTTGCCTGGCTCTTTGGTGATGCTGATTTGCGAGTTTTGTGCTGCTGCGGTCTGGCCGCCTGCCAGCGCATTCGGCTGGCTGATTGACGTATCCGTATTAATCACTACCGACAGGTTGCCGTGCGCGACCGCACAGGCATCCAGCGTTACTGCCTGGTTCATCACGATCGACCCGGTACGTGAGTTCAGGATAATCTTGGCACTGCCTTGTGCCGGCTTCAGTGTCAGGCTTTCGAGGGAACCCAGAAAAGCAACCCGCTCGTCGGTACCCATAGGCGCATTGACCTTGATCACGCGACCATCCTGCGCCGCAGCAGTGTTCGGGCCGAAGCGTTTATTGACTGCATCGACCACCAGACTGGCCGTCGAAAAATCGGATTCTTTCAACTCAAGAAAAATCGCATTGCCGTCTTGCAGACTGTTGGCCACCGAACGCTCGACCGTCGCACCGGCAGATATCCGGCCAACGCTAAGGTGATTGATCTGCGCTTTCGCGCCGGGTGCCGCAGCACCAACGCCTCCGACCACCAGGCTGCCCTGCCCCATCGCATAGATTTGACCATCGGCACCTTTGAGCGGCGTCAGCAGCAGCGTGCCTCCCCGCAAGCTCTTTGCATTTCCCATCGACGACACCGTGATATCGAGTGTCTGGCCGGGCCGGGCGAATGCCGGCAATGAGGTTGTGACCATCACTGCGGCGACATTTTTCAATTGCAGCGTGGTCGCCGCAGGCAAGTTGACACCCATTCCCTGCAACATGCTGATCACGCTTTGCACCGTGAACGGCGTCTGCGTGGTCTGGTCACCGCTGCCATCGAGGCCGACCACCAACCCGTATCCGAGCAACTGATTCTGCCGCACGCCCTGAATGCTGGCGAGGTCCTTGAGGCGTTCGGCATGCACGGACGGTGCGCTGCACAGGCTGGCGATGCACGTCAGTGCAAGAAAAAATTTGGCCAGCAGTGTCGTCTTCATGATGATCCTTTTAGAGCGGAATGACGCTCAGGAAAAAGCGGGTCAGTAGCCCCATCATCTCGGCCGGATCGATGTGGGTATTGGTGCGGTACTCGACGCGGGCATCGGCAACCTGAGTCGAGGCGACATTGTTGCCGCCGACAATGAAGTCAGGATTGACAACGCCGGAGAAGCGGATGAATTCGGTGCCACGGTCGAGGCCGACTTGCTTCTCGCCGCTGACCACCAGATAGCCGTTCGCCAGCACGTCAACAACGGTCACGCCAATGGTTCCGTTGAAGTTGTTGTTGGAAGTGGCCGCACCCTTGTCGTCGAATTTGTTGCCGCCATTCGCATTCAAGGATAGTTGGTCGGTGGTCGTGCTCGGTACGCCAAACAGCTTGGGCACGGCCAGACTGGCACTGCCGGTCTTGCTCGACGAAGCCGCGCCGGCCTTGCCGGCAGTGGTTCGCTCATTGATCGTGATGGTCAGCGTGTCACCGACCATGCGTGCACGGCGATCTTCGAACAGAGGGCGAAAGGCCGCCGTCTGGAAAATCGCACCGTTGCTGCTGGCCAGTGGTAATGGTTTCGGCGCGACCGGTATGGCTGGCCGCTGCACGATGGTGGTCGGTGCCACTGCGCACCCACTGAACACGCTGACCAGCATCAGGACGGAAGATAAACGCATCATCAAACTCATTTTGTGCTCCTGTCAGTCGGCGTTATCAAAGCTGCGACAACTTGGCCAGCATCTGGTCGGAAGTCGAGATCGCCTTACTGTTGATTTCATAGGCGCGCTGGGTCTGGATCATGTTGACCAGCTCTTCGACCACGCTCACATTCGAGGTTTCGACGTAGCCTTGCGACAGGATGCCGGCACCGTTGGTACCCGGCGTGTTGGTGTTGGCGGTGCCGGACGCGCCGGTCTCGACGTAGAGGTTTTCACCTTTGCTTTCAAGCCCGGCCGGATTGATGAAGGTGGCCAGTTGCAGTGCGCCGATCTGGGTCGCCGCAGCGGTTCCTTGCAGCGTGATCGAGATGGTGCCATCGCGCCCGACCGTCAGTGACTGCGCCGCAGCCGGAATCGTGATGGCCGGCTGGATCACGAAGCCGCTCGACGTCACCATCTGACCCTGACTGTCGATCTGAAACGAACCATCGCGTGTGTAGGCGGTGGTGCCATCAGGCAGCAACACCTGGAAAAATCCCTGACCCTGGATGGCGATATCCTTGTCATTGCTGGTTTGCTGCAGGTTACCCTGCGTAAAAATCCGTTCGGTGGCGACCGGCCGCACGCCCGTTCCGAGCTGCAGGCCCGATGGCAACTGGGTCTGCTGCGACGACTGCGCACCTGGCTGACGCAGGGTCTGGTAGAGCAAGTCTTCGAACACCGCGCGGGAACGCTTGAAGCCACTGGTACTGACGTTGGCAAGGTTGTTCGAAATGACGTCCATCTGCGTCTGTTGCGCCTCCAGGCCCGTCTTGGAAATCCACAGTGAACGTATCATTTTCTTGCTCCAGGAAAGCAGTCATTACGGGAACCGATGCCGGTGACGGCATGCGGTCAGTCAACACATTGTGCGGGAGGGAGAACAGAATTGATGCGGGGAGATGGAACAGTTTTCGGGGCTTGATCGCGCTTTGCCGCGCTGCCCCGTTCCGATTAAAACGCCAGTATCTGTGAAGCTTTGGTCGAGTTGGTTTCTGCATTTTTGAGCAAGCTCATATGCATCTCGAACTGGCGCGACAGGCTGATCATGTTGACCATTGCATCGACCACGCTGACATTACTGCTTTCCAGCGCGCCACTGACCAGCGATACGAGCGGGTCGGCTTCGACACCATCGGGATTCTTGACCCGGAACAGCGTGTCGTCGCCACGAGTCATGGTCTCCTCGGGCGGATTGACCAGCTTGATGCGACCAATGATCACGGCCTGGCCCGGCTTGGAGCCGGACTCGACCGATGACACCGTGCCATCTTTGGCGATTGTCACGTTGACGTCAGGCGGGATCGTGATCGGACCGCCGTCGCCAACAATATTGAATCCGCCTTGCGTTTGCAGCACGCCATTTTCATTGACCTTCAGGCTGCCGTGACGGGTGTACGCTTCCGTTCCGTCCGGCATCTCGACAGCCAGCCAGCCCTTGCCCTGAATCGCGACGTCCAGCGCACGGCCGGTCTCCTGGAATGCCCCCTGCGAATAATCGGTGCCGGCAGTCGAATCGACCACAAACGCCCGCGTAGCCAACCCCGGCCCCTGCACTGGCACTGCCCGGAACGTATCGAGCTGGGCCCGGAATCCGGTCGTCGTCGCGTTGGCGAGGTTATTGGCAGTGGTGCTTTGCTGCTCCATCACATGTTTGGCACCGGTCATCGCGGTGTAAATCATCCGGTCCATTTAATGCTCCCTCGGGTCGCCAATACTAGTCGACGGGTTATTAACGCAAGTTGACCAGGGTCTGCAGAACCTGATCCTGAGTCTTGATGGTTTGCGCGTTGGCCTGATAAAAACGCTGGGCTGTAATCATATTGACCAGTTCAGCGGTCAGATCGACGTTCGAATCCTCGACCGCCGACGATTGCAGCACGCCGAGATTGCCGGAATTCGGCGTACCCACCAGTGGCCCACCGGAAGCGGCTGTCTCGGTCCAGACATTGTTGCCAAGATTTTGCAACCCGTTCGGATTCGTAAAGTTCGACATCACGACCTGTCCCAGCGTGGCTGACTTGCCGTTCGTGTAGCGACCGGTGATGACACCGTCGGCACCGGTGGCAAAGCCGGACAGCTTGCCTGAGGTGTAGCCATCCTGGCTCTGGGTATTGAGGCCAAAGGTCGATCCGAATTGGGTCGTGCCGGTGAAATCAAATTTAAACGCCAGCGAACCGGCACCCGGTGTCGTTGCCGGGGTAACCACTGCGTTAAATGGCTGTACAGCCGTCAGGCCGCCATCGGTATTGAAGGTGAGCGTGCCGATTTTCGGCGTGACCAGCGGATTCCCATCGGCGGTGCCATACACGTCCCAGGTACCGGACAAGGTCTGCGACTTCACAAAATACGATTGCAGCACATGCGAATTGCCCAGCGAATCGAACACCGACACGGACGTCGAGCGGTTGTAACTGGTCGGGTCAGTCGCGCTGAAAGTGGTGGTGGCGGGACTCTTCTCGCGTGAATCGAGATTGACCAGCAGATTGACTGCAGTGGTTGTTTTTGGTGCCAGGTCGGCTGTATTAATAACCAGGTTCGTTGGTGTTCCGGTCGCCAGAACGCCAGTTGCGTTGACCGCAAACCCGGTCAGGTGAGCACCTTTCGAATTGACAATCCCGCCATCCTTGTCGAGCTGGAACTGGCCGTTACGGCTGTAGGTGATCGCTCCGCCGCTGCTGAGCCGAAAAAACCCGCCGCCGTTGATAGCGAGGTCGAGCGGATTATTCGACGCGGTCACATTCCCTTGGGTAAATTGCTGCGCCACCGTTGCCACGCTGGTGCCGATGCCAACCTGTGATGCACCACCGCCTGTCAGCGAGCTGGCGTACACGTCGGCGAACTGGGCTTGCGCGCTCTTGAAACCGACGGTACTGGAATTGGCCACGTTATTGCCGGTGACTTCGAGACTTTTGGAGGCGGCATTGAGTCCGCTCAAACCTTGCTGAAAACCCATGATGTACTCCCTGGAAGAGGATTGAACGGCTGATTAAAGGATTTGGCGCACGTCTGCCATGCCAATCGCACCGAGGTTGGTGACATTGAGCTTGACGCCGGTGGTGCTGGTCGACACGCTCGACACCTGCCCAAACCCGAGCGCGGTGGCGCTCACCGAAGTGGCCCCTGCCGTTGCCGCGACATCAAAGGTATAAGCACCATCGGCTGCCTTGCTGCCGTCGTCTTTCACGCCATCCCAGGTCAGTGCCAGCGTACCGGCATCTTTGGCACCGAGATCCATCGTGTGTACCGCCACACCATTGACATCCCGGATCGTGACCTTGACTTTCTCAGCCGAGGCCGCGAGGTCGACACCAAAGATGGACGTGCTGGATGCCAGGGCAAGCTGCTTGCCGGGGGCCAGAACGCCATGACCGATCATGCCGGCTGCCTGCACTGCATTACCGGATTGCTGGCTGGCGATCATTGATTCAAGCGTGGTGTTCATCTTGTCGATGCCACTGACCGTCGACAACTGGGCTAACTGGCTGGTGACCTGCGCGTTGTCGAGCGGATTGAGCGGGTCCTGGTTCTTCATCTGCGTGACCAGCAGTTTCATGAACCGGTCCTGCGTCGCATTGGCGTTAGCGGCAGCGGTCGTGGCCGGATTCATGGTGGCCAGCAAGGCAGGTGAAGCGACGTTGTTAGTGATGGCAGTCATCGGAATTTTCCTGGAAGATTACTGACCAATGGTCAGGGTTTTCAGCAGCAGTGTCTTGGCTGCGTTCATTGTTTCGACATTTGTCTGGTACGAGCGTGAAGCCGAGATCATGTTGACCATTTCTTCGACCACATTCACGTTGGGCATCGATACGTACCCTTTTTCGTCAGCCTGTGGATGTTTCGGGTCGTACACCATGCGCGGCGCGGCCGTGTCTTCAAGTACCTTGTCGACCTTGACACCGCTGGCGGCCGCGTCGCCACCGACCGGCACAGCCTTGAAAACAACCTGCTTGGCCTTGTAGACTTCTCCGTTCGTGCTGGTGGTGCTGTCCGCGTTGGCGATATTGGACGCGACCACGTTGAGTCGCTGGGACTGCGCACTCATCGCCGATCCGGCCACGTTGAAAATATTGAACAATGACATGACCGTTATCCTTGTATGGCGCTCAGCATGCTCTTGATCTGGCCGCTGATCATCGTGATGCCAGCCTCGTAGCGGATCGCGTTATCGGCAAACTGGTTGCGCTCGACGTCCATGTCGACCGTATTGCCATCGACGGCACCTTGCTGAATATTTCTATATAACAAAGGTACGCCGTTCACGCCGCTACTGCCTCCATTGACGGCCTTGGCGGATAAGTGCGTCGTCGAAGTGCGCGCCAGTTCGGCGGGCTGCACTGCGGCTGTTTCGGGTCCGGTTGCGGGACCGCTGCGCGCCAGTGCCGATTTCATTGCACTATTGAAGTCAATGTCACGCGCCTTATAGTTAGGCGTATCGGCATTGGCAATGTTCGATGCAATCAATTGCTGGCGCTGACCGCGCAAGCTCAGGGCGGTTTCATTGAAGCGCAGGTAGTCGTCCAGTTTTCCGATCATGACACTCTCCGTTATGCAGGCCGATTCGACAATGGTCTTTCGCAGATTTGATAATACGGAGGTCACAGCCGTACTGATCAGGCGATCAGATCAGGGAAATATGCTCTGTTTGGCGCTTGGCGCATGTTGCTGGCCGTTACCATCAATGGTGTTCTCTTATCACTGACTGCCATGAAAACCCTGCTTACTGCCCTTGCCTGCCTGTTGTCGCTGCCTGCTGCTGCCCAGATCAACGCGCCACGTCAGGATCCCGGTGCTATTCGCAGCACGATAGAACAGTTCTTGCGTGTCCAGTCTGCTGCTTCGCCCGGCGAAGTCACGATCACCGTCGGCCAACTCGATGCACGAATGAATCTGCCGGCCTGCCCGGCTCCCCAGGCATTTTTGCCTGCAGGTAGCCGGGTCTGGGGCAAGACCAGCGTCGGCGTGCGGTGCCTGGCTCCGTCGCCCTGGACTGTTTATGTGACGGCTCAAGTGAAGGTCATTGCCGAGTATGTCGCCAGTGCCGTGCCGCTGGCACAAGGCCAAGTCGTCGGTCCGAACGACGTGATGCGCATGAAAGGTGACCTGACCACATTGCCATCGGGTGTTCTTACGGATCCCTCGCAAGCCATCGGCCGTACGGCAGCGATGTCAGTCGGCATGGGCAGTCCGATGCGGGTAGACTCGCTCCGTACCGAGCGAGTCGTGCAACAGGGACAGGCTGTCAGGCTGGTATCGAGCGGACCGGGCTTTTCGGTCGCCACCGAAGGACGCGCGCTCAACAATGCAGCGGAAGGTCAGATCGCGCAGGCCCGCACGGCGGCAGGACAAGTTGTCAGCGGAGTGGCAAGGGCCGGCGGATACGTCGACGTGACCTATTGATCATTTTTTTGTGGCCACCAGCAAATAAAACCCTCAAGTATTTTTTGCTTATGCCGTAACAAGGTCATGACACGGGGTGATGTGCCCCGACCCACCAAGGAAACATCGTGAAAATTGATGACTCTTTCAATAAAACTGGCCCTGTAGGCGTCTCGTCGACACCTGCCAAGGCCAGTTCGAGCAAAGGCGCTGAGAAAGCCGAAGCAGTCAGTACTGCGTCGACATCAGACAGCGTAAAAATTTCAGCACAAGCGCAGGCACTGGGCGGCAGCAGTACGTTCGACGTCAAGAAAGTCAATGAAATCAAGGCAGCTATTGCCAGCGGAACATTTCAGGTCAATCCTGAAAAAGTTGCCAACGGCTTGATCGATACCGTCAAGGATCTGCTGTCATCACGCAAGGGATAATCATGGTTACGCTCGCTTCCGGTCCATCTTCCAGCCTGACAGAGGAACAGCAAGTAACACGCCACTTGCTGCAACTGCTGCAACAGGAACAGGGGAAACTGATCGAAGCCAGCATAGTCGGACTACCTGAACTGATTCAAGCCAAAGCACTGGCAGTGACACAGCTGACTACGCTGACCAAGGCGCGCCATGCGTTACTTGATGCGGCTGGCTTTGCCGCCAGCGAGAGCGGGATGCGCGATTGGATAGCCGCCCACCAACCGGCAAATACCGAATGGCTAGCGTTGCTGGCTTTGGGTGCCGAAGCGCGGGAAATGAATCGTATCAATGGCATGCTGATAGGCCGCCACATGATGCGCAATCAAACTGAACTCAATATCTTGCAAGGCAAGACCCAGCGCAACAACCTGTACGGTGCGGACGGTCAATCGACCGGCACCGGCAGGGGGCGCGGCCTGGCAATTGGATAAAAAAACGATGCGCTGGACGCATCGTTTTTCTGATCAGTGCAAGTCAGCCAGGTAATGACCTAAATTAATGATGTCTTCCGCGTTCAGTGATTTCGACACTGCGGACATGTTGCCTGCATCATTGGTTCGGTTATGTGCCTTGAAATCTGTCAATTGCTTGACCAGATAATCGTAATGCTGGCCACTCAATTTCGGAATCTCGTTCTGCCCTTTCATGCCACCTAGATGGCACATCGAACAGAGATTTTCTTCCGCTTTGATGAACCCCAACTTGACCCGCTCCGGGTCTGCCTTGAAATCAATCAACACCGGCTTCTGGGCTGCAAAATAAGCAGCCAGATTTTGCATGTCTTCCTTTGACAGATTCGCTGCCATCGGTGACATCATCGGATTGGCGCGGGCACCCTCCTTGTAATCTCTCAATTGCAAATACAGATAACGTGCTGACTGTCCTGCCAGCACCGGGAACATCGATACCGTCGAATTACCGTTGGCACCGTGGCATGCCACGCATGCCTGTGCTTTTTCCTGACCCGCCGCGATATCAACTGCCTGTGCAGGCAATAGTACTGCGGCTAAAACTACCAACAATAACTGCTTTAATGTCATGGTGATTCCTGTCCAAAATAGAAAAGAGGCCGCGCTATGCGGCCTCTTTCATTTACACCATTTACTGCTCAATCTGATTACAGACCGAACACGAATACGCTATTGCCACGTTTGAAATCCATTTGCGAATTTCCACCAACAGCAACGGCAATGTACTGCTTGCCATTGATTGCGTAAGACACAGGCGGTGCATTGACACCAGCACCGCACTGGAAGCGCCACAACACCTTGCCGGTCTTGGCATCGTAGGCGTTGAACCAACCATTGCCTTCACCGGCAAACACCAGATTGCCTGCTGTCGCCAGAGCGCCACCGATCATTGGCTGCGGTGTCTTGGTTTGCCATGCGATCTTGCCAGTATCAATGTTGACGGCAGTCACGTTGCCCCATTGCTCTTCACCGACCGCATTTTTGAACGCGCCACCCAGCCACAGTTTGCCGTTCGGATACTTTGATTCTTCAACGTGGTACGTCATTGGCTGATGCAGGTTCAAGGCATACGACATGCGGTTGCTGGCGCTATAAGCCATTGGCGACCATTCGACACCACCATTGGCACCAGGCAGCATGCGTGCACCGGTAGCGGTAGGCAAGACCCACATATTTTCTTGAGGAACCATGGCTTCCGAGAAACGGATCAGTTCGCCATTGCTACGGTCATGCACATACACATGGCCGGTTTTTCCACCGTGAATGACACCTGGAATCATCTTGCCGTTCTTGTCCTTGACGTCCACGAGAACCGGTGGGCTCACTGCATCGAGGTCCCAGACATCATGGGCAATGTACTGGTAATGCCATTTATATTTACCGGTATCCAGATCGATAGCGACCATCGAGTCGGTGTACAGGTTGTCACCCGGACGCTCCGCACCATACAAATCCGGTGACGGATTGCCGACCACGAAAAACACGGTCTTGGTAGCGCGATCGATTGATGGAGCCATCCAGACGCCGCCACCGAGGGTGTTGTAGAAGTCGGATTTTTTGGCGAACGCGGCTTTTTCTGCCGGGATATCGCGATGCATGTCGCGACCGGTTGCATCTGTCGTGGCCCAGACACCTTCATGGCCTTTTTCGGGGATCGTATTGAAGGTCCAGACCAGCTTGCCCGTCTCGGCGTCGAACGCTTTGACGAAGCCACGGATACCATATTCGCCACCGTTGGTACCAATCAGAACCTTGCCGTCGACGACGACGGGTGCCATTGTTTCGCTGTAGCCTTTTTCCGGATCAGCGATTTCGGTTTCCCACAACATTTTTCCGGTCTTGGCATCCAGCGCCACCATCTTGGCATCCAGTGTTCCCATAAAGACCTTGCCACCGGAAACTGCCACACCCTTGTTGTTCGGGCCGCAGCAGAACGTCGTTACCGGACCCATCTTGTGTTTGAAGTGCCAATACTCAACGCCAGTGATGGCATCGATTGCGTACACGTGATTGTAGGAAGTGGTCAGGAACATGACGCCATTGACAACCACCGGCGCAGTTTCCATCGATTCGACAACAGCCGTCTGGAAGACAAATTTCGGCTTCAGCGTAGCAACGTTCTTTGTATTGATCTGGGCCGACGGATAGAACCGGGTCTGACCATAGTCGCCGTTCGTTTGCAACCAGTTGCTGGTGTCTTTGGCAGCACCGTCAAGCATGGCCTGGGTAACTGGGCCAAGTGCTTTCGACATTGCAGGTGCCTTGATGCCAGCACCACCCTGGATTTCTTGCGCCACGCCGGCACTGCTAACTGCCAGTGTGACTGCTGCCACTGCCAGATGGCCCATCAGTTGATAGCCTTTGATTCCCATTATCTCTCTCCGTGGACGACCGCCTTTGGCGGCCAATTGATATTGTTTGTGTTTTTATTCGCCTCATCCCAGGAACCGGCAGACAGGCTTGCTTTTACAAAGTTCCCCACTCATTTGCAAACCAACGAATAGTATCCTGTTGGAATAGATTTGCAATATCGGAATTAAAAAATTTACCTCTTACGAATTGCAGCATCCTGCATGTAACCTGACACGGGAGAAAAAAATTTCCTTGAAACCGTCCATGCTGGCGAAACCGATATCGGCACCACAGAACCACAACTAATCGCAGAAACTTACCCGGAATAAATCATGGCCATATTACGTAGCGTTTTCTTACCCTTTGTTTTTGTAGCGCTGTGCGGTGGTGCCCAGGCTGCCGACAACCGCGCCGAACTCAATCTGCAAACATTGACTGCCGCACGCACCGGCAACCTGAAACTTTTCCAGCAACTGATCGACCAGGGTGCCTCGCCTGATACACGCAACCGGATCGGCGATTCGATCCTGATCACGGCCATCAAGAACGACCGTATCGACATCGTCAAACGCGCCATTGAGTTGGGTGCCAATATCAACCTCGCCAACACGGCAAAAGTAACGCCCTTGATGGCCGCCGCTTTTCACGGCAGAACCGAAGCAGCACAACTGTTGCTGGACAAGGGTGCCGACATCAACGCGTTTGATCAACTCAACAAAACTGCGATGGTCTACGCGGCCGGTAACGGTCAGACTACCATCGCCGAAATGCTGCTGACCAAGGGCGTCTTGCCTGATGCGACTTATCCGAATCAGCTGACCGCGTTGATGTGGGCTGGTGCCTACGGCCATCTGGCCACAGTGCAAATGTTGATGGCGCATGGTGCCGATGCGCGACTGCTCGATAATCGGGGCAAGTCGGTCCTGGTAATGGCGCAAGAAAATGATCATCCGGACGTCGTGAAATTTTTAAAAGGAAATCACCAGTAGTAATGCGGCTCCCAGAACCAGCGCGGTAACGGGAGCGGATAATCACTGGGAAATATCAATGGTTCGCCATCTAAAATAAAACTACCGCTCGCTTAAGTGATCTAGCGCACATTCCGGCATTGACGAACTGGGCAGACTGTAGTTGTTTTAACAACTGAAGGATAATTTTCTCATGACCTCTCCAGCTTCCAACGGCGCCGAATTTCAGGATCCATCCTACAACCCGGACAATTTGCTCAACACGTTGATCCAGAAACTCGCGATCAAGAACGACGCAGCGCTCTCGCGTGCCCTTGAGGTCGCCCCACCCGTGATCAGCAAGATCCGACATCGCCGCCTGCCAGTCGGGGCGTCGCTGCTGATCCGCATGCACGAAGTCGCGGACTTGTCGATCGCGGAACTACGTTCACTGATGGGAGATCGACGTAGCAAGTACCGCGTCAGCGGCGTGCGGATTCCGTCGGTGCGAAGCTAGGACAGCAAAAATAACAATCACAGTGCGCGCTGGCCTCCCGGTCAGCGCCTTGCTGTCGAAGACCGTCAATAGCGCAGACTTCAGCGCTGTTCCATCCGACTACATGTCGCATATGCCTGTCCGTTTTAAAGAGCAAACACTAGACAAGTCGTTGTCGCGAACGCATACAACTTGCCCTGCACATCAGTAATGCGTCCCTCGGCAATCGCCGTCTGGCCACCGACATGCACCGTCTTGCCTTCGGCGCGCACCGGTCCGATTTTGTCGGTGATGGCGCGGATGTAATTGATTTTGAGTTCCAGCGTCGTGTAGCCCTTACCCGCCGGTAGCATCGAATGCACCGCACATCCGACACAGGAATCGAGCAACGTTGCGGCATAGCCGCCGTGCACACTGCCCAACGGATTGTAATGTTGCCTACCGGGCGTACCCTGGAAGACCATCCGGCCAGGCTCCCAGCAGATTGGTACAAATCCCATCAACGCGCCGATCGGCACCGAAGGCAGGACGCCGTCGCCGATCGCCTGTAAAAATTCCAGACCGCTCAATTCGCGTAATTGCGCCATGCTCGAGACGCCGGGATCGGCGAGGCGAACCCGCGCCGCCTGTTCGTCGGCAAGCCAGGATTGCAGAAGACTGTCGTTACTCATGAAGTACATCCCTTGAACAGAGAGTTGAAAGATGATTGCCGTAAAATATCGCACTAGCTGTTTATGTGCATATGCACTATATTCCATTACCTTTCAAAATCCTCATAAAATTACGCCGGAACGATTTCCCGATGACTGCACTTTTAGCTCCAGGCTGTACCTGTTTCGCGCTACGCCGCCTGACCCGCACCGTGACGCGACTCTACGACCTGCACATGGCCAGGGTCGGCCTGAAGACCACGCAATTTTCGTTACTCAAGCGTGTTGCTGCCGGACCGATGCCGATGGCTCAACTGGCGACGCAACTATCGACGGACCGCACGACACTGACGCGCAATCTGAAGCCACTGCTCGACGCCGGTTGGGTGACGCTGACACCGGGTAGCGATGCGCGACAACGGATCGTGACACTGACGAACGATGGCAAAGCCAAAATCAACGGTGCCAACCAGGCCTGGCGCGCGGCACAAAGCGAACTCGAACGCACGCTTGGCCCGGAACTGGTGAAGACACTTCATGGCGATACCGCCAGTGCCATGCAATTACTGACTCCCCTACTTGAAGAAAAATCCCATGCCCACAACGACTGAACTGTCCCCGCGCGCGTCATGGATTCTGATCCTGTCAGCCAGCGCCATCCTGATGATCACGATGGGTGCGCGCCTGACCACCGGCCTGTTCATGTCACCGATCAATACGTCGACGGGACTGGGCATCGTCTCCATCAGTTTTGCGCTCGCCATTGGTCAGTTCGCCTGGGGTGCAGCACAACCGATTTTTGGTGTCGTGGCCGACAAGTATGGCTCGGCCAAGGTCATCATCGCCGGTGCCTTGATGCTGGCGACGGGACTGGCCATTACGCCATTCATGTCCAACCAGTGGGGTTTGATACTGAGCATGGGATTGCTTAGCGCCGCAGGTGCTGGCGCTGGCAGTTTCTCGATCCTGATCGGGGCCACCGCACAATCGATTCCACCGCAACGACGTGCATTTGCCGCCGGTTTCATTAATGCCGGTGGCTCACTGGGCCAATTTGTGTTTGCCCCGCTGATGCAGGCGATCATTAGTTCGGCAGGCTGGGTGATGGCGATGTTCACGATGGCGGCAACCACGCTGCTGACTATTCCGCTGGCCCGGTCTTTCCGCAAAAAAAAGACCGTTGCCACACCCGTCAGCGCGGCGATCAATGAAATCGGACTAGGCCGGCAAGTGCGCCTGGCCCTGCGTGACCGCAGCTACCTGTGTCTGCATGCCGGTTTTTTTACGTGCGGGTTCCATATCGCGTTTCTGGTCACCCATTTGCCGGGTGAGGTCGCACTGTGCAATCTGTCGGCCAGCGTTTCGGCGACAGCACTGGCACTAATAGGTTTGTTCAATATTGTCGGCAGCCTGTCGGCAGGTGCACTGGGTTCGCGCTTTCGCATGAAGTACTTGCTCGTGGCCATGTACGCCAGTCGGGCAGTGATTGTCGCGGTGTATTTGCTGGCACCCAAGAATGCCTGGACCTTCTATATTTTTGCCGCGGCGCTCGGTTTGACGTGGCTGGCGACAGTGCCTCCAACGGCTGGTCTGGTGGGCAAATTATTCGGCGTCAGATACTTGGCGACGCTGTTCGGACTGACGCTGTTCTCGCATCAGATTGGCGGTTTTTTTGGTGCCTGGCTAGGCGGTCTGGCGATGGAAAACTTCGGTAATTACAACTGGATGTGGTACGCCGACATTGTGCTGGCCCTTGCGGCAGCACTGGTCAACCTGCCGATCCGGGAAGCGCCGTTGTCGGCACCTTTTCCGGCATAACCGGCAATGACTGACTGTTGGCGTCAGTGCGGCTGGCATGCCGGCTGTCGTCGACCAGGCCTGAGACCGGACCGACGGAGTCCAGTGGTCAGCAGTTGCCCTTCTTGGCCTGCCCTGGCGGACAGTGGCCGCCGCCATGTCGGTCATCGCGGTCATCCCGATCGTCGTAGCGATCCTTTTTGTCCTTCTTGTATTTTTTTCCGTCCTGTTTCCAGCCACCGCGATCAAGTCGCCAGCCATTGCTTTCCTGGCGCCATTGCGGTTGGTCGTAGCGGTAGTCGACCCGGTTGCGCTCCCAATGGCCGGTCGACCAGACATGCTGGTTGCCATTCCAGTTCCAGTATCCCGGTGCCCACAGGTAACCATTGCGCGGTGACGGTACTGCTTCGTAGCGAACTGGTGGCGGCGCGTCACCCAGAATAATGTTGACACTGACCTGGGCGATGGCCTGGGTCGGCAGAAAGGCGGCGGAACTGATGGCGAGCATGACGGCTGCAGCGCAAAGTATTCTTTTCATTATTTGCTCCCGTTGGATTGAACTGAAATTAACTATACGCATGTCTCCACAAAAATCCGGTTTCCGCAGAACCGCTTACAACTCCGTTATTGCTGATGTGCGCGCTGCAATCGCTTTTCAACACGGCGCTGCATCACTTCGAACAGCATGCTCAGGCACCAGTACAGCAAGGCCGCGGCGACATACAACGGCAACGGCTGGAACGTGGTGGCGATCACTTCCTTGGTCGCCAGCATCAGTTCAGTGACGGTAATGACCGACACCAGCGACGTATCCTTGATCAGGCTGATCAGCGTATTGCCCATCGACGGCACCGCAATCCGCAAGGCTTGCGGTGCGACCACGAAGCGCAGGGTCTGCACCCACGTCAGGCCAAGGCTGTAACTGGCCGACCACTGCCCGGCGCTGACGCCCTGGATCGCACCGCGCAAACTCTCCGACAAAAAGGCACCTGCATTCAGGCTCAAAGCCAGGATGCCGGCACTGACCGGCGAAAATTCGATGCCGATGCTGGGCAATCCGTAATAAATCAGGAACACCTGCACCAGCAGCGGCGTGCCGCGAATCATGCTGACATAGAGCGTGGCGGGCCATTGCAAGACCCGCCACGGCTGCAACCGCGCCATCGCCAGCAAGGCCCCAAGCAGCAAGCCACCCACCATCGAAGCTAGCGCAAACATGACCGTGTAGAGCACACCCTTGAGCATGATCGGTGCAGCGAGGGTCATTAGTTCGGTCAGGTCCATTGTGTTTCCAGTCTATCCAGTCGCAAAAAAAATCCCCGCAGCACGATGCGGGGACCATCACAGCCTCATCAACGTCCGATTACTTCGCCGCCGGTGCCTTGCTCACATCAATGCCAAACCATTCCATCGAGACCTTCGCGAAGCTGCCGTCAGCGATGATCGCCGCCAGCGCCGCATTGAGTGCGGCCTTGAATTGCGGATTGCCCTTGACGAAAGGAATACCCATCTGCGCGACTTCGCCGATCGGTGCGCCAGCCTTGATCGGCAACGGCGACGCCTTCAGCAAGTACGACACCATCAGGCTGTCGTTGAGCGCCGCATCAACGCGGCCGGCAGCCAGGTCCTGCAAATACTCGGGCGCACCCGGATAGCTCTTGACGTCGACTCCAACCACCGCCTTGGCGCGCTCTTCATAATTGGTGCCCTGCCCGACGCCCAGCTTCTTGCCCTTGAGATCATCAAGGCTGGCGAACTGCCTTTGCTCGTTCTTGCGCACGATCAGTTGCGCACTTGAGCGGGTGTAAGGCTCGGAAAAATCAAAGCTTGCCTCGCGCTGCGGCGTGATACCCACCTGATTGAGAATGATGTCGTACTTGCCGGCGGAAAGCCCGGCGAGAATACCACTCCATTCGATGGTCGTGAACTCGGGCTTGAGACCCATTTTATTGGCCAGCAATCGGGCCACGTCGATTTCAAAACCGCTCAGCGCACGGGTTTTGGTGTCCCTGAAATTAAACGGCGGATAGGTGCCTTCCACCCCTACTTTCAGGGTGCCACGTGCTTGCACGGTGGCTAGCAGGTCGGCCGCATTGGCCGGAAGTGCCAGACCGGAGAACAGCAATGCTGTCATCAGGCCAGCCAGTTTTTTTGCAGATGTTGCACGCATGAATGTCCTTGTGTTCGATAGCGAACAGATTCGCAAGGAATGGAGTGTAAAGATATGCGACAACATTACCAAGAACTTAAACGGCATGTACTTATGATGATAGGTTGGCATCAAAGACATCCTGAATCAGGATTATTCGTAAAAATATACCTGTATTTACATAAAAAATACCAACTAGTAGCATCACTTACGCAGATAGACTGTTATGTTCCTGCAAGAAACCTACCACCACAGTCGACCGGCCTGACTGCCATTTTTTTGAGCAGGCAAGCAAGCTCATCCCGTAACATGCAACATCCTTTTGAACCGTAAAGAACGACACCCATGCCCAGCCGGACCGACAGCATCTCTCCGACACACCTGACATCGATCGCCTTGTCCGCATTGCTGCTAGCGGCTTCCTCCGCCCGCGCCGACGATGCCGCATCCAGCGCGATGCCGGCCTTTCTGGTTAGCGGCTTCGGCACCATCGGCATGGCCCGCTCCAGTGAACAACAGGCCGATTTTACGAACAGTCCGTCGACCAAACCAAACGGTACCGGTGTAACCCGCAACTGGAGCCCGGACCTCGATACCCGACTCGGCCTGCAAATTGCGGCGACCATCACACCGAGTCTGTCGGCCGTCTTTCAAGTGATCTCGCAGCAGCAGTATGACAACAGCTACCGGCCTACCGTCGAATGGGCCAACATCAAGTACGCCATCACGCCAGACTTCGCGGTCCGGGTCGGCCGCATCGCCTTGCCGACCTTCCTCGCCGGCGACTATCGCAATGTCGGCTACGCCATGCCCTGGGTAAGGCCACCGGTCGAACTGTACAGCCGCATGGTTCCGATGACGGCCAATGACGGCATTGATGCGAGTTACCGCACCTCGATCGGCGAGGCCACCAACACGGTGCAGCTGAGCTACGGCAGCGACGTCCTGCGCAGTCCCGGCCTGTTATCGCCGAGCCGGGTACAGAATATTGCAGGCCTGTTCAATACCTTCAGCAGCGGACCAGCCACCTTACGGGTGTCGTACCAGCGCGGCAAAATCACGGTTCCCGACAGCAATGCCTTCTTCGACCTGTACCGCCAATTCGGTCCGGCCGGCACTGCCATTGCCGAGAAATATAGTTTCGACCACAAGCCGATTTCATTCCTGTCGCTGGGTGCCAGCTACGATCCGGGCGACTGGTTCCTGATGAGCGAATGGGGTAGCGGAAAATTCTCGTCAGTCATCGGCAACCAGACCGCCTGGTATGCCAGCGGCGGTTACCGGCTAGGTACATGGACCCCGTACCTGACTTATTCGACCTCGAAAAAACACAGTGCGGTGAGCGACCCTGGACTCGATCCGGCGCGCTTGCCCGCGTATGCGGCGGCCGGCGCGGGTGCGCTCAATGGCGTCCTCAACAGCTTGCTCAAACCGTCCACCAGTTCCACGATTTCGCTGGGTACCCGCTGGGATGTCCGTAGCGACGTCGCCCTCAAGCTGCAGCTTGACCACACCCGGCCAACGAACGGTTCATCAGCCGGCCTGACCAACATCGCCGCAGGCTATCAACCAGGTGCCAGCTTCAATGTCCTGAGCCTCGCTGTCGATTTCGTATTTTGATGAAGAACTTTGCCCGCCATGCCTCCCGTCTGACAATGATGACGACTGGTCTTGTGATCAGCCTGTCCTGTAGTGCGGCCGTGGCCGAGGTCGTGGCTGTTGTCGCAGCCAAAAGTCCGTTGCCCGAGATGAGCAGAAACCAGATTGCCAATCTGTTCCTCGGCAATACCAGCATGCTGGTCCAAGGCGAAGCGGTGATACCGATCGACCTGGCTGTCGGCACGCCGCTGCGCGACGAGTTCTACACCAGCTATGCCGGCAAGTCGCCGGCCCAGATCAGAGCGCATTGGTCCAAGCTAATTTTTACCGGACGCGGCCAGCCGCCAAAAGAAGCCGCCAGCAGCCGCGATCTGAAAAAACTGATCGCTGACAATCCACGCGCAATCGGCTATCTGGAATCCAGCCTGATCGATGCCAGCGTTCGGGCCCTGCTATCGCCATGAGCAGTTTCTGGCGACGCGACCTGCCCGTGCCGTTTGTTGTGGCAGGGTCCAGTCGGGCCTTGCGACTGCGCGTGTGGCTCTACACGATGCCGGAATCGCCGATGCTGTTCCCGGCGTTTTCAATGTGCTTCCTGGCCCTGCTCTGGGTGGCGACGCTGCATTTCATTGGCATCGAACGGAGCAATGCCGAACAATCCATTTCGGTCTTCAGTCGCGAGCTGGTCACCACGTATGAAGCACAGGCATTACGGGCGTTGCGTGATATCGACCAGACCCTGAACCTGGTCAAGTACGCCTACGAGCTTAACGGGCAGCACACGGTGCTGCAGGAACTGAAAGCCAAGGCACTGCTGCCATCGGATCTGCTATTCGTCATCCGCATCGCCGATCAGGATGGCAAGGTGGTGGCAACCACCCGCCCTGCGCCGCCATCAAACATCAGCGACGATCCGCAATTTAGCGCTACCCGCGCCACCGGCCAGTTATCGATCAGCCAAACCCGACACGACCCGGTCACCGGCGAAGCAAGCTTGCAGTTCAGTCGCCGGCTCGTCAATACCAACGGCAACTTCGCCGGCATCGTCATGCTGTCGGTGGCCACCGATCACTTCGTGAGCGGCTACGACGAAAACAAGTTCGGCCAGCAGGGCCTGCTCGGCATCGTCGGTGACGACGGCCGGTTTCGGGTCCGCCGCAGCGGTGACCGGCTGTCGGATGGCGAGGCCGTCGATCGTCGATTCCTGACGCCCGGTGCCGCAGAATTCGACAGTGCCGTCCTCGCCTCGGTAGACAGCGATGGCATCGCGCGCCAAGTCATCGCACGCAAGCTGGTGGATTTTCCGCTGGTCGTCATCGCCGGATTGTCGGACCACGAGCAACTGGCCGACTTTGTGCGCGTCCGCAATGACTATTTGATCGGTGCCACGGCCGGCTCTGCGCTGCTGATACTGTTCACGCTACTGCTGTGGAGCATGAGCTGGCAATTGCGCACCAGCCGCCGGCATGACATTACCGAACGCAAGCGCACCGAACAGTCGCTGCGTATCGCCGCCACCGCCTTCGATTCGCAAGAAGCGATGCTCATCACCGATGCCGGCAAGATGATCCTGCAGGTCAACCGGGCCTTCATCAGCAATACCGGTCATCAGACCGACGATCTGGTGGGCCACGGTCTCAACTGCCTGATCTCGGACCACCACGATGCCGACTTCTATCTGGCGATGTGGCGCAACGTTGATCACAGCGGCATCTGGCAAGGCGAAATCTGGCAAACCCATGCTGACGGCAACGCCTTCCAGAAATGGCTGACCATCTCGGCGGTCCGGGACGACGACGGTGTGCTGATCAATTATGTCGGCTCGCAATACGACATTACCGAGCGCAAGCTGGCCGAAGACAAGATCAACGAACTGGCGTTCTATGACCCGCTGACCAGTTTGCCAAACAGGACCCTGTTGCAAGACCGCTTGCGTCAGGTCATGGCGAGCAGTCTCAAGAATGGCCACCATGCCGCCTTGCTGTTGATCGACCTCGATTACTTCAAGACGATCAACGATACGCTCGGCCATGACATGGGCGACGCACTGCTGATGCAAGTTGCGCAACGACTGGACGGCTGTATTGGTGAGAGCGATAGCGTAGCGCGACTTGGCGGCGATGAGTTCGTGGTGTTGCTCGCCGGCCTGAGTCGCAGCCGGCCAGAGGCCGCGACCCAGGTCGACCTCACCAGCCTGAAAATATTGTCCGCGCTGGATCGTCCGTACCTGCTCAATGGCGTGGCCCATCGCAGCACCGCCAGCGTCGGCGTCACACTGCTGAGCGACGATCTGGTCTCGACCGATATCCTGATGAAGCAAGCCGACCTGGCGATGTACAAGGCCAAGGCAGAAGGCCGCAACGCGGTACGCTTTTTTGATCCGGCGATGGAAGCGGCCGTGATGGTGCGTGCCGTGCTGGAACGCGACTTGCGCGAAGCCATCGACGAGCAGCAATTCGTGCTGCACTACCAGGCGCAGATCGCGGACGGTGACCAGCTCAGCGGTGCCGAGGTGCTGGTGCGCTGGTTGCATCCGCAACGCGGCATGGTCTCGCCACTCGAATTCATTCCACTGGCTGAAGATACCGGACTGATTCTGCCGCTGGGCACCTGGGTCATGGAAACCGCCTGCCGCCAATTGGCCTGCTGGGCCGACGACCCCGTCATGGAAGCACTGACCATTGCGGTCAACGTCAGTGCCCGGCAATTCCAGCAAAGCGATTTTGTCGAACAGGTCATCAGCGTGCTGACACGGACCGGTGCGCGGCCACAGCGCCTGAAACTGGAGCTGACCGAAAGCCTGCTGGCGGCCAACCTCCGCCAGATCATCGACAAAATGCGCGCCCTCAAGGAGATCGGCATCAATTTTTCGCTGGACGATTTCGGCACTGGTTTTTCATCACTGTCGTACCTGAAGCTGCTGCCACTGGACCAGCTCAAGATCGACCAGTCGTTCGTGCGCGATGTCCTGACCGACCCCAACGACGCCGCCATCGCAACAACCATCATCGCGCTGGCCAGGACGCTGGGTCTGGACGTGATTGCCGAAGGCGTCGAAACCGACGAACAGCGCAGCTTCCTCGCCGGTGCCGGCTGCCATGCCTTTCAGGGTTACCTGTTCAGCCGGCCGCTTCCGGTGGCCGATTTCGAAACGTTTGCCCGAACGCCCCGAACGATAACGTGAACAGGTCAGCTTTTCACCCTCTGCTCGACTGCTCGAACCGCCCCTGAAGCGACAATACTGGCACCATCGACAATCCCGTGATGAAAACCGGAGATGACATGGAAAGCAAGCAGGCAATGGGCAAGAACCTCTCACAACGCGGCCATACCCGGCATGATGATCACCCGGTCAGCGACGATCTGATACGACAGAATCCTGAACTGGCTGGTGCTGGCATTGACTTGCGCTCGATCCGGGAAGCGATTAGCCGGGTCGAAGCCGAAACGGCGGCCACCGTGATTGCCGAGAACCGACTGCGTGCCGAAACCCGTGTGCGCCTGCAAGCGGCCGACCAGGCCAGCCAGCACGCCGCGACGAGCGCCGAAGCCTTGCTGCGCAGGCAGGCAGAGGCGCTGGCCGCTGCCGAACGACAAGCCGCGCAAGATGGCGCACAGCGCGAAGCCGAGAGCCGCGTGCGCGCTGATGCCCGCATCAACGAACTGGCACATGACCGTGAGCAGCGCGAACGCAGCGCCCGGCTCACCACTGAAATGCTGATCGCGGCGCGCAGCGAAGCGATTGAACTGATCAACCTGCGCGAACAGGCCGAAGCCGAAGAACTGGCGGCAACATTACGACGCGCACCCGCCGAAGTGCAGGCACGCGAAGAATCGCGTCTGCGTGCTGCCGCAGAAATCGAGCATCATGCCACCGCAGTGGCCCGCACCGAATCCGAACAGCGCGCGCTGGCGACACTGCAATTACGCCTGCAGGCCGAACTCGACATGCACGACGCCGCCGTGCGCCGCGAACATGCCGAAGAACGCGCACTGGCCTCGGCCCAGGCCTGCCGCGATGCCGAAGAACAGTCCCGCATCGCCGCTGAAAGCCGCTTGCAGGTCGAACACGAATTACAGGATGCGGCCAACGCACGGGTTGAAGCAGAACAGCACGCCGATGCCCAGGCGCGCAACCGGCTGGCCGTCGAAGTGCTGGCCAGCGAAGATGCCCGCAAGCGCGCCGAGATCGACCAACTGGCCGCCAAAGCCGCCGTCGAACGCAGCGCCGAAGAGCAGCGTGGCCTCGACCTGGCCGCCCGCCGCATCGACAGCGAACAGGCCGCCAGCCTCATCGCGGCAACCTGCAGCGCCGCCGAAGAACATCATCTTGCCGCCCTCGCCGACTATGCCGGGATGCAGCAGCAAAACGCCGCCATCGCCACACGCAAGGCGGACGAAACTGCCGAACTGATGCGCAGCGAACAGGCGCACCGTGACGCCGACACCAGGGCAATCGCGGCACTGCGCGACAAGCGCCAGGCAGCGATCGCAGCGCAAGTGCAGGCCGATGAACTGGCGCAAGCCGAACAGGCCGAGGCAGACTGCTTGCGCTTGCAGGAGCAAGCCAGCCTGGCTGCGCGTGACGCGACAGAATCGACAATACAACATGCCCGCTTGGCACTCGAACAGGAACAGATTCAGGCCACCTTGCGCGATCAGGCTGCCGCTGCCGCACTGGCCAGCGCCAACGATGCCGTCGAACTGACGCGACTGCAGCAAGAACGAACCGACTCCGAACAGCAAGCCAGCGTGCTGCTGCAGCAGCAATGCGATACCGAACGTCGTCTTGGCGAAACCGTCGCGCAAACACGGCTGGCGACGCAACAGAAACTGACACTCGCCCGCCAGGCGGAAGACACGGCGGGCAGCCGACTTTGCGCGGAACAGGAACAGACTCGCCTGCTGCAGCAACAAGCCGACGCCGAAGCACGGTTGCGCCAGGCACTCGATGCCGAATCCAATGCGACGCGCCATGCGCTGTCCCAGCTCGTCATCAGTACGCAATTGCAACGCAACGTCGCCCGCCTCGCACTGCAAGGCGCGCGGGACGCGGTCGCGCTCACCAGTTTCCAGCGCCAGCGCGAAGCGATCGAACAGCAGGCCCTCGATGTGATTCGCCAGAAGCAGGAAAAGACACGCCAGCGACTTCTGGCCAGCCAGCGCCTGCTCGACCTCTCGCAAGAAGCCCTCACCGCAGAACATGCTGCGCAAGCCGACAGCGAAGCAAGTGTGCGCGCCGAAACCGCACGGCGCGACCTCGCGATCGAGCGCGCAACGATGGAACAACAAGCCAGCGCTTGCCTGCAACAACAGCATCAGCTCGAACAGGAGCGCCATGCCGCCGCCAAGCTGGCACTGGCAGCGGCACAGCAAAAAGTCCACGCTGAAAAACTGGCCTGCAATGCAGCACGCGCCCGCGCCACCATCTTGCAGGAACAGGCCGAACTGGCGCGCCTGCATGAACAGGTCGAACGCGAATTGCTTCAGGCCAGCGCGGCCGAACAGCAAGTCGCCAGCGCGGCCCTGCAGCAACGGCAACAGGCCATCACACAGCAACTGACCGAGGCAGAAACCGCGCGACTCCATGCCGCACGCCGCGCCAGTGCAATCGCCAAACAAGTGTGCGATGCCCAGCTCGATGCGCAATGCCGTCATGCGGAATCGGAAGAGCTGGCGCGCTCGTTGCTCGCCCGCCTGTCGGCCGGACAGCCCGCGCAGGATGACTGGAGCGTGCGCGCCAGTGCAGTGCTGGCGGACGACGCCGCACCCGCGCTGCCGCAGCCGCCAGCGAAGACCCGGCTGCGCAGCGCGCTGCTGGCCGCCGGCATGGTCTGCCTCAGTGCAGGTGCCTGGTCGCTGCTGGGATCACAGCCGACGGTCGCCGCAAGTGTTGCACCGGTCGCCGGACGTCATGTCCCGGCAGACCTGACAAGAGTCGCGCATCCTCCGGCAGCGCAAATAGATGGCTTGAGAATCGCTGCACAGCGCTGATCAGTTCGCAGGGTCGGGATTGACCTTCCCACCCTGCCGATCGGGTATCGCGCCACGGCGCTGTATCCTTCATCGAATCGTCATCACCGCCTTCACTCACGTCCATGTCAAACCAAAAAAATCCGGTGGCACCACCATGCGCGCCGCCGCCAGTCCGCCCTTCTGCAAAATTGCCGCCCAGAGCACCATCCATTTCTGTGTCCGCCGACGATGTCCTCGCCGGCAAGCAAGCGCGAGAGCGCAAGGACGCGCTCATTCGTGGCGTGACCTCGATTGATGCGATGCGCATCGCCATCCGGCGTGCCGCGCGCGATCTGCCGGCAATCACTGAAGTGCCGCGTAGCGGCATGCTCGATGCAGCGGCATTTCGTGCGCGGGCGGCACAAGGCTTGCCATTCATGATCACGGGACTGGTCAAGCGCTGGCCATTGTTCGCCCTCGATCCGGACACACTGCGCGAGCGCTTTGGCGAGTTGCCCGTGCGTGCGCGGGTCGGAGACTACATCACCACCGCCTTCGCGCCCGATCGGGCGATGCAGGATATGACGCTGTGTGCGTATCTTGATCTGGTCGCGGCGGGCACGCAGGACCTGCCACCGTATCTCGGCAATCTGGAATTGCGCGCACTGAACAGGTTGTGCAACTGGCCGTCTTATTTCAAAAAAATGGGCCCGCCACGTTTCTGGCTGGGCCCGGCAGGAACCGTGACGCCGCTGCATTGCGACTATGACGACAATATTTTTGCGCAGCTGTGGGGAACAAAACGCATTATCCTGTCGCCGCCGCATCACGACGAATTCCTCTATCCCCGCGAAGCCAATGCCATCCTGTTCGGCTCCCCGTTCAACCCGGAAGCACCGGATTTCGAACAATTCCCGCTGGCGCGCCAGGCCACCCTGATCGACTGCATCGTCGCACCCGGCGAGCTGCTGTATGTGCCGGCCGGGTGGTACCACCATGTGCGTGCGCTGACGTTTTCCCTGTCGTCAAACCGATGGGCCAGAGCCATGCCGCTGGCCTTGAACGACGAGCACGCTATCGGCCATCAACCCGCGTAAGTAAACCGCTCGGTGACCGTCGTGTAACTCGAACTGGTGATGGTATTGACATAGACATAGTCCGTCGTCACCAGCGCCGGCGTGAGGGTCACCAGCATGTAGCCACGACGCGACGTGTCGATGTAACTGATGTCATCAACCAGCGCCTTGATCGTCGCCGCCAACGTCAATGGCGGGACCACTGCCGGTGGAAAGACCGACTCGAATCCCGACGACGTCACCGACATGCCGGCAAACTCGGCCCCAACCTGGGTGCCATCGGCCAGCGTCAGCTTGTTGAACCACGCGTTATGACTATCGCCGGATAGCACCACGAATTTTTTCCCGGCCACCTTGAGTTTCGCCGCCGATGCCAGCACCGCCTCACGGGCATCGGGATAGCCTTCCCAATTATCGAAGGTATAGGAGATTTTCGGATTCTTGGCCGGGTTGAGCAGGTCTTTCTGGGTTGGCGTCTGTGCGACGACAGGCGTCGCCTTGGCGGTCAGGTAAGCCGTCACGGATGCCGCACTCAAGTTTGCGCTCAGCACCGACGCGGCAATTTTGATGCGTCCCATCACTGTCTGGTTTCCGAGGATTTGCCAGGTCGCTGCCGAGGCA
>CANFED010000002.1 GCA_947445995.1 Oxalobacteraceae bacterium
AGCTGCAAGCGCAGTGCACGGACCAGAAAAGTGGCTTGCTGGTGCGCGGCTTGCGCACGCGGCGGTACCGTCGTGTTTTTTTCCGGCCACTGGCAACTGGCGCAATCTCCGATCGCGAAAATCGCCGGATCGATCTCGGTCTGCAGGCTCGCCAGCACCGGTACCTGACCTAGCCGATTGACCGGCAATCCGAGCTCACCAAGGATGGCGGCCACCTTGATTCCTGCGGACCAGACGATCAGGTCGGCCGGCAAGGACCTGCCGCTGGCAGTCAGCACTGCGCGCGGCTCGACCTTGACGACCGATTCGCCGGTCAGTACCGTCACGTTCAATTGCTCCAGCAGCTTGGTTGTCTGCAGTGCGACGCGCTCCGGTAACGGTGCAAGTATGCGCGGTCCGGCTTCGACTAGCGTCAGGTGGATGTCGCGCTGGCCATCCAGATGATGCAGTCCGTAGGCACCGAAGACCTCGGCGGTATTGCGCAACTCGGCCGCCAGCTCGACCCCGGTGGCACCGGCACCGACGATGACGACATCGACTCGCGACGCGGAGCCGGGCGTCGTCGCACTGGTATTTTGAGCGCGCATGCAGGCCGAAATCAGACGACGCCGGAACTGCTCCGCCTGACTCAGCGCATCGAGTGCCATCGCATGTTCGGCGGCACCTTCCACGCCAAAAAAATTCGTGGTACTGCCGATGGCCAGCACCAGCGTGTCGTAGGCCAGCGTGCGCGCTGGCAGGACTTCAACGCCGTCTTCGTCGATCAGCGCCGCGACGCTCAGCTGCTTGGCCGCGCGGTCGAGGCCACGCAATTCGCCCTGCTGGAATTCAAAATTGTGCCAACGCGCCTGCGCGACATAATCGACCTGATGGGTATTGGCATCCATGCTGCCGGCAGCCACTTCATGCAGCAACGGTTTCCACAGGTGCGACGGCGAACGGTCAACCAGCACGATCTCGGCCTGACCTGTTTTGCCGAGTCGCTGTCCCAGCCGCGTCACCAGCTCCAGCCCACCGGCACCGCCGCCGACGACGACGATGCGCGGCACACCGGCAGTCATTTTGGAAGTGGCGGGAACAATCGGTTGCAGTGTTGTCGGGGCAGTCATTGGTAGGCCTTGGCTAAAAAAATCAAGGGCGAATAATGCCATGACACGGGCAAACGCCGCGCTAGTCGCGCATCAATGATCACTCCAAGTCCGGTACACGATGCATGCTAGCCGATTCAAAGTCATGGGAAGGATTGTGGCTGAGGAATTGACCCGATGCGTGCAATTGACTTGTCCACCGCAGACATCGACGGCGATTAGTGCGTGCATCCCATCGGGAACGGCATCAGGTAACACGGAAGAATTTTCCTGCAGGCCCGCCATGAAGAGCATGGCGGGCATTGCCAGAGAGCTCTGGCACGCAGTGACTAAGACGAACGAATCAAGCGTTGCTTACAACGGTGCCTGCGGCACACCATGCGTCTTTTCGGCCAGCACTTCAGGCTCGTCGGTTTCAACGGCGTTCGGATTGTCCAGCGTGTGGGTCAGTTTCGCCATGTCGACATCACCGGTCCACTTGGCGACAACGACCGTCGCGACACCATTGCCGATCAGATTGGTCAGTGCCCGCGCTTCCGACATGAAACGGTCAATGCCGAGGATCAGGGCAAGACCGGCCACCGGCAAGCCACCGACGGCCGACAAGGTCGCTGCCAGCACGATGAAACCGCTGCCTGTAATACCGGCCGCACCCTTCGATGTCAGCAGCAACACTGCCAGCAACGTGATCTGTTGCATCAGCGACATCGGCGTATTGGTCGCTTGCGCAATGAAGACCGCAGCCATCGTCAGGTAGATCGACGTACCGTCCAGATTAAATGAGTAGCCGGTTGGTATCACCAGGCCGACAACCGATTTCTTGACGCCAAGGTTTTCCATCTTGACCATGATGCGCGGCAAGACCGATTCCGACGACGATGTGCCGAGCACGATGAACAGTTCTTCCTTGATGTACTTGATGAACTTCCAGATGCTAAAGCCATGCGCGCGTGCGATCGAACCGAGTACCACGAAGATAAAAATCAGGCAGGTACCGTAGAACGTCCCCATCAGCATACCCAGCGACAGCAACGAACCGACGCCGTACTTGCCGATCGTGAAGGCCATCGCACCGAACGCCCCGATTGGCGCAAATTTCATGATCACGCCGACGATGCCGAACAGCACATGCGAGATTTTTTCGATGAAATCAAACACCAGCGTGCCGCGACCACCGACCCGGTGCAGCGCAAAACCGAACAGGATGGAGAACATCAATACCTGCAGGATTTCGCCCTTGGCGAAGGCGTCGACGACACTGGTCGGGATGATGTTGAGCAGGAAATCGGTGGTGCTCTGCAACTTGCCGGCACCCACATAATTGGCGAGTCCCTTGGTATCGAGCGTGGTTGGATCAATGTTCATGCCAACGCCAGGCTTAAGCAGATTGACCATGACCAGACCGACTAGCAGCGCGATCGAGCTGACGATTTCAAAATATAGCAACGCCAGGCCACCGGTCTTGCCGACCTTTTTCATGTCTTCCATGCCGGCGATGCCGATGACGACGGTACAGAAAATAACCGGCGTGATGATCATCTTGATCAGCTTGATGAAACCATCGCCGAACGGCTTCATGGCCGCACCGGATTCAGGATAAAAATGTCCCAGCGCGACGCCGATCACGATCGCGGTCAGGACCTGTACATAGAGAGATTTGTATAACGGGGGGCGGGCCATCGAGTACTCCGGTCAGGATAAATCTGTGAAAAAAACCGCATCAAAATTAAGCGTCGGATTTTGAGGGTGCCGAATGATAAAGGCAATAGCGGTTTTCCACAGTGACATTAGCAGTCAAGATACCCGCAGCAGCAGGCGGCGCATCGTCAAGGTCTTGGTGGCGATGAAGATTTCACGCATGAAGAAAAAATAGCTCACGATCAGTGACAGCATCGCCAGCACGAACAACACCGCGATGAACTTCCCGAAATTGAGTTCGAACGCATCCCCCATGAACAGCGTCGCAATGACCAGACATACCAGCAAGGCACAGGCCGTGCTGAGCGTGATGGCGACATTGATCAGGTGACCGCGCTGATACAGCACATTGATTTCGGCGCTGTCGGCCACATCAACCACCGCGCCGGGCACGATCCGTTCTTCGAGCACGCGTGAGCGATCAATGATGCGCGAGAGCCGGTTCGTCAGCACCACCAGATTGGTACCGACACCGGTCAGCAGGAAAACCGGCGCAATCGCCAGTTGAATGATATGTCCGACATCGCCGAGCTGAATTTCCATGGTGCTCACTATCAGGAAGAGGGGAGGAAAACCGCAGGTCTGCACAATATCAGACTGGCCAGCGTATTGCGCAGCCGCGTAGCGGTGAACTTGGGCAGCGTCACGCCTGCCGCCGCAGAGGCAGCGCACGTCCTATACTGTGCAGCGCAGCACTGCCACGCCCCTTCAACAGCTATAAAGGATGACCTATGTTACTCAAGGACAAAGTTGCCGTGATCACCGGTTCCGCCAGCGGGATCGGCAAGGAAATTGCATTGGAATACGCGAAGGAAGGTGCCCGCGTCGTCATCGCCGATCTGGCGCTCGATGCGGCCCAGGCCACTGCCGACGACATCATCAAGGCCGGCGGTCAGGCCATGGCCGTCGTCATGGATGTCACCAGCGAAGCGCAGGTCGATGAGGGTATCGCCGCGGTCCTGAAAGCATGGGGCGCAGTGGACATCCTGATCAGCAATGCCGGCATCCAGATCATCAGCCCTATCGTTGACCTGTCGCTCGACAAGTGGAAAAAAATGCTGGCGATCCATCTTGATGGCGCATTCCTGACCACCCGCGCCTGCATGCGCGCCATGATCGCCAGCGGCAATGGCGGCGCGATCATCTACATGGGTTCGGTCCACTCGCACGAAGCATCGCCGCTGAAAGCACCTTATGTCAGCGCCAAGCACGGCCTGATCGGCCTGGCCAAGGTCGTCGCCAAGGAAGGTGCCAAGCACCGTATCCGCTCGAACGTGATCTGCCCCGGCTTCGTGCGCACGCCACTGGTTGATCGTCAGATTCCCGAGCAGGCCAAAGAACTCGGCATCAGCGAAGACGACGTGATCAAGAACGTGATGCTGAAAGACACCGTCGACGGCGAATTCACCACCACGGCCGATGTCGCCCGCACGGCAGTCTTCCTGGCCTCGTTCCCGACCAGCGCCCTGACCGGCCAGTCGGTCGTCGTCAGTCATGGCTGGTTCATGCAGTAATCCAGACGAGCCAGAGGTGCCCGCACCCCTGGCAAATCGCAGGTGAGCGGCTGCAACGATGCGCAGCTGCCACAAGATTGCTGATCTCTTCATCATCGACAGGCACAGCCATAACGACTATTGGTAAGATCGCCGGACGTTGCCCCGTCCACCCACGATCTCACCACCGTCCATGCCATCGGCCGCTACTGACCTCCCATTATCCTCCCACCGGTTGCGCACGCGGCTCAAGTCGCTGTTCGACGACGTTCTCGTACAGGGCACTTGGCTGCTGCCGCTGCTGGCACTGGCCGTAACCATGCTGCTGCTCGTGGTCGTACGCAATGACGAATTACGCATTGCCGCGCTCGATACCGAACATCAGACACAACGCACGATTACGCAATTGCAACATCATCTGGACAACCACATCCAGTTGCTGCACAGCGCCGCCGCGCTGCTCATGCTCGATCGCGTCGCGCAAACCCAGCACTGGAATGCCTACCTGCGACATTTGCAGCGACTGGGCTTGCCAGCAGGCCTGCGCCAGCTCGGCTACGCGCAACATATTGCCGCCACCGACAAGGCAGCACTCACCAATGCCATGCATGCGGATGGTCAGGCCGATTACCGGATTTACCCGCTGCACAATGGCGAGTCGGTGCTGCCGGTACTCCACGCCACACCGGAAGAGGGCAACACGGTGATTCATGCCGGCTATGACTTGATGTCGGATGCGCTGCTTGCCCCAGCGTTGCAACGCGCCACCGAGAGCGCCTCGCCGACCCTCGCAAAGTTGCAGGGACGCGTTGGCACGACACCCCAGTTCCTGCTCGTATTGCCGGTTTTTCCCGGCAATATCGTGCCAGAGGGCGACCAGCAGCGTCGCGAGATGCTGGTCGGTTTTGTCTTTACGGTCGTGCAGATCGATGCGCAATTGATGGCGCTGGAAGCGACCCGCACGACACCGGTCTCGCTACGTTTATTCGACCAGAAAGCATCGGGAACCGGCGCGCTGCTTTACCAGAGTCCCGGCGAGCTGTTCAGCGCACGCCGGACGTTGCGACCAGTCAACCTGCATGGCCAGAACTGGACCCTGGAAACCGGCAGCGCCAGCGCTCCTGCGACAGCCTCGATCGGCGTCACCATCACCGGCCTGCTACTGGCTGGCTGGTTGTGCTGGCTGACCGGCGAGGCATTGCACAAGCGCGAAGCCATCCGTCAACGCACACGGGCGGATGCACATGAAAACTGGCAGACCAAGCTGAATCTGTCGACGCTGACCGCACTGAACCGGCAAGCCATCATCAGTATCGACCGCCAGCAACGCATCATTGTTTTCAACAGTGCGGCCAGCCAGTTGTTCGGTACCGGCGAAGACAATCTGCTCGGCACGCCATTGAAGGAACTGCTGCCACATCGACTCAAGGGTGCCCGACCAATCGCGCCTTTGGCGAGCCATACCGACGAGGTTGCGGTATTCCAGCTCTCCAGCCAAGAAGGCCAGCAGGCGCGGCGACGCAACGGTAGCCTCTTCGAGTTCGAGGCCACCATCTTCATGACCGGCGGTGGCAACCGGCGCAGTTATACGATTTTGTTGAACGAACTCCCGTCGAACTACACCGGCGAGGACGCACCGACCGACTGGCAAAAACACCTGAAGCAGGACATCCATGATGACTTCGGTCAGCTGCTGACCTCCATGAAGATGGACATGGACTTGCTGCGCGTGCAACTGACCGGCGTATCGGGCACCAGCCAGCCGGCTACATTCGAGCACCTTGACCGCATCGATACCCTGGTCGAAGCGATGGTCGGTTCGGTACGACGCATTCTGGCTGATCCCGCATCAGGACAGGTCGACGAAAATGGCTTGTTCAAGGCACTGGCCCTGCTGGTCGATGGTCATGCCAAGCGCTACCGGATCGCCTGCCATCTTGACCTGCCGGCCAGTCCGCCGCTGATCGGAGCAACACTGACCAATCAGGTGTACCGGATCGTGCAGGAAGCTCTCAACAATATTGCCAAGCATGCAAAAGCCAGCGCGATCACGATCAACATCGATGCCCCGCCTGATCAATTACTGGTGGCAATTTCCGACAATGGATGCGGCTTCGTCCCGCAACAACAAGCCGGGTCCAAAACATGCGGACTGGCCAGCATGCGTGAACGCGTAGAAGCGCTGGGCGGCGCACTGTTTATCGAAACCGGAATCAATTGCGGCACCACGATCAGGATCAGGCTGCCGCTGGAGTCATCGAGTACCGTCTGACACTGCGCCGTGGATGGCTGACAGCGATCTACTGGCAAGCCAAGTTCTCCACTACAACATCGTTGCCGTCAGCCCGCTCTCGGGTTCGTCGCGGGCCGCAGGCGAAATAGCAATAGATATCGACGCAGAATTCAACTTGATCTTGAGATTTATCAATCACACCAAAGTCATTTCAGATAGCTTGTTGCGATGTAAAAAAAGACGGATTAGTCGCTCCCGTGTCGTGCCCATTTTTCCGGCCACCGCACCCGAAACGCCTGAAAAGCAAGGCGCCTTCCACCAGACCGACTCACATCAGAGATCACGACAAACCATGCGTTACTCAGCACATCACGGCCGACACATTGAGCACAGTCCGGTGGAACTCAATGGCATTTATAGCCGCACCAGCAGCACCAGAAAACTGGCTCCGGCACTTGCCGGCATGGCTCGACAGCCCTCCTCGTTGCGCCGGATCTGCCGATGATCCGGCTACTGATTGCCGATGATCACACCATCATGCGCGAAGGACTCAAGCGCATCCTCGAGGGGGCCGATGACATTGACGTCGTCGGTGAAGCAGTCGATGGTTTCGAAGTTCTCGCGCAGGTACGCAAAGGCGGCTTCGACCTGCTCATGCTGGACCTGTCGATGCCGGGGCGCAGCGGCGTCGAACTGATCCGCCAGATCAAGGATGAAGCACCGCGGCTGCCGATCCTGATCCTGACGATGCATGAAGAAGAGCAATATGCGATCCGCGCCATACGCGCCGGCGCGCGTGGCTATCTGACCAAGGAAAGTGCCGGAACACAATTACTGAGCGCGATCCGCAAGGTCGCGTCAGGCCGCCCTTACATCAGCAACGAAGTCGCAGAGCAGCTTGCGATGGATGCGATGCCATCCGATGACGACTATCCCCACAAAAAATTATCCGACCGCGAATTCGAGGTCTTCAGCCTGCTCGTCAGTGGCAAGACGATTACCGACATCGCCGACTTGCTGCATCTCAGTGCCAAGACAGTCAGTACGCACAAGACCCGCATCCTGCACAAGATGGCAATGCACTCACTGGCCGAACTGGTGCAGTACGCCGTGGCTTGCCGGTTGCTGAAGCCGTTCAAGATGTAGCCATCGTAAACCTGCATCGCACCCAACTTGCTGACAGATTCATGCGGAACTATCAGCAGCATCGCACCACCTATCCCCACCAAGAAATCAGGAATTCCTTCCTGCTAAAAAAATAGGTTGGAGGGGATTACATCGTTACGGCGTAATTCGTCAAAGCAGTAGGAATAACCCTACAACCAGCGACCAAACCCTACGTTCCTATTCAGCCCCTACCGATAGTAATTGACCACTCCAGTTGCCATAATTTCAACTCGAAAACAGGGATCAATCACAAGAATCTGGCCATTCCAGTCGCCGTCACCGGGTTCACAAAAAACGCGAAAAGTGAACTTGCCGCACCAGATAGTGAAGGGTCCATTCGATACGGTTGAAGTGATTGAAACGTCAGCATAGGGGAGAGATAGCGCAGAAGTGGCACAGACACAAGAGGATCAAAGGGCGAAATTATCTCCCTGCAACGCTATTGGCCAGACCCCACGCAAGTGGTGGCAAGAGCTAACAAAATCGACAGGCAGCGGCGCGCAGTCGTCAACCGAAAAAGCCCGCACCAGCAATTGAGGTCCGGCAGACACTTTTCGATCGCGACTGAATGCAACTGAACGCAACTCAGCGCGACTGAGAAGTGCCAGGTCGCATGTGTTTGCTGATGCATTTGGAGAGTCTCTCCATAAAAGCAGGTGCGGCTCCGGTAATTTTCGATGCTGCCTCCTGTCCGCAAGACAACGAATGCGCCATGTCAATTGGTCGCATCAATGAAGTTTGCTTATTAAGGAATAGGAGTCGTTTATGCTAACAACGCAACTATGTGCCATCCGAACGGAAGCTACCCCGACCGTGCCAAGCGCGACACCAATTGAAACCGGATGGCAGCGTCAGGGCAAGCTCTGGTCCAACCTGAAGGAATTGTGCGATGTCCTGCGTATCCCTCCCACGTCCGCCTCGCTGATTGCCGATGAAGAACTGCTGTTCCAGCATGTTCAGTTCAAGACGGGGCAGCGCATTCACACCATTGGCCAGTCCTTCGATGCGCTCTACATCGTCCACTCCGGCTTCCTGAAAACCGTGCTGATCGATGAATATGGCAATGAACAAGTCCTTAGTTTTCCGATGAAAGGAGACCTCTTTGGCGTCGATGGCATTCACACGCGACGATATGCCTCCGAGGCAGTCGCTTTGTCCAACTGCGACTTGATCTTGCTGCCGTTCAAAAAACTCACCGCACTGGGTCGCACCCATCTCGAGTTCGAGCATGCCATTTACAGCGTCATGAGTCGCGAACTGGTGCGGGAGCAAGCGATGATCAGCATGCTTGGTGCACTCAGTGCCGAAGCGCGAGTCGCGCGCTTTCTGGTGTCGCTGTCGGATCGCTATGCCGACATGGGATACTCGAGCAAATTGTTCAACCTGCGCATGACACGCCACGAAATAGGCAGCTATCTGGGCCTGACACTGGAAACCGTCAGCAGAACATTGTCAGCCTTCAACGAAATTGGACTGATTACCGTCGATCAGCGCTCGATCGGGATCAAGGACCCGGATGCGTTAAAAACCTTGCGACGACTCCCTCCTTCCAGTGCCCGTGCCAAACAGGTCGCCTCCCGCAAGGCCCGCCAGCAACCGCACGAAGTCGCACCGCCGCGCGGAAGCTGCAGCGAAGCCATCCCCGCACAGATGTAAGGTCACATGTACATGGTGCCTTCCTGATGCGTGCGGTCTGGCTGGCTCCTGACTAGTTGCCCTCCCACAAGTTGACGAATCGCCCGAGTATGAATCTATTCTGACAATTCATAGGGCTGGCAATCGTCGGCACCCGGCTCCCGGCTCCTCGCAAGCGGGCAAACCTGCAACCCACAATCGGCAAACAGCAGTTGCGCCGTTGGTGGGAAGTACGATTGCAGCCGTGTCAGCGCACGAACTCTGGTCATTCTGGCCACGCGCCGAATCCGGTGACAACCGCCGTCGGTCGTCGGTCGATGGTCGATGGTCGATGGTCGATGGTCGATGGTCAACGAAAGTCAACTAAGGACAACACTCCCAGCGCAGCCAGCTAGTCGCGCACGAGCGCAGCGACGAACGCCGCGCAACTCCGATTGACCGCGACCGCAACAGCGGCACGCGAGGAGTCGATGCTCAAGCCACCACGCATCCGGACTGCAGCGAGCCATCAAGGCAAACCGGCATCGACCATCGTTCGCCATCACACGCCTCTCCCGTCGCTGTTCATCCCGCATTTTTCAACTTTCATGACACAAAAAATGCAGTCCATCGCATTGGCATGGCGGCCGCATTGGCTTTTTCCTACAGTGTGTCCATCGCAACGAAAACTTGGAAGGACACCAAATGAAACAGCTCCGCACACTGCTCTGCCTCATCCTGCTCGCCGCCATGACAAGCACTGCCAGCCATGCCGCCGATCCGGTCCGCGTCGCACCGGTGGGGTACCAGACCGGCGTCGTCGTGTTACCGCAAGTCGTCATCGTCGGCAAGCGTCTCGACCCCATCGAAAAAAATCGCCTGGCGCAAACCCGCCAGCAAGCACACACCGTCCAGCAAACGGCCACTACCAACCATAAAAGCTGAATCGGTATTGCGTCATCACCATTCCAGCACGCCATAGCGCGCCAGTGGAAGTTACACTGCGCGTGACGGCTATTGCATGACCCATTGCACTTTTCATTGCCTATCCACCCGGCCTACACCATGAACTCGAACTCCGTATCAACATTCAAGCAATTCCTGACCACCGTTCCTGACACGCTGGCGCGCGCCTTCGATGCAACTGCCACTTGGGTCACGCAGCTGTCGTGGTGGAAGTTTTTCCTGTTCGCGATGCTGGTACTGGCGGCCGGTGCCATCACCCAGGAAACCTTGTTCACCTCCAGCAACAACGTAGTCAGCACCAAACATGCTCCATCCGGCAAGCCCGCCAGTGGACATTCAAAACTGGTCAATAACGGCGACGCCGAAATCACGATCGACTCGACCGGCATTCATATCCGTGAAAACAAACCGGCCGGCACCACCACTCCTGCTGACGGCAACGTCGATATCACCTTGCCACCCGGCGTCAGCCAGCAAGTCCAGGATGTCATCGCCGAAGCGGTCGATGATGCCGCAACGCAGAAAGCCGAAACCTGGCGCGAAACCTCGTCCGACTGGTTCATGAATTTCGTCCTCTTGCTGGTCCTGGGCCTGTTCGGCACGAAGGCGCTGATGGGCGGCAAAAAGCGCGCCGAAGCCCAGGCCGCAGTCGCCACCGCCGCCGCCGAACGCGAAGCGATGCAGCGTCAGGTCAGCGAGGCGCGCATGCAGATGATGCAGGCGCAGGTCGAACCGCACTTTCTGTTCAATACGCTGGCCTCGGTCGAGCACCTGATCGAGACTGATCCGCCGCGCGCCGCGCGCATGCAGCACAGCCTGATCCAGTACTTGCGCGCCGTCCTGCCGCAGATCCGCGACAGTGCGCCGGTGACCAACCTTGGTCGTGAAGCGGACATGGTCAGCGCTTATCTGGACTTGCTGAAAATGCGCATGGAAGAACGTCTGAGCGTCGACTGCCAGATCAGCGAAGGCCTGCGCAGCGCCGCGTTCCCGCCGATGATGCTGCAATCACTGGTAGAAAACGCCATCAAGCACGGACTCGAAAACAAGCCGGAAGGCGGCACCTTGCGCATCCTGGCCGAAGTCGCCCACAACAGGTTGCGGGTCTCGGTCATCGATACCGGATTGGGTTTCGGTGCCGTTGCCAGCAATGGCACGGGTCTCGGCTTGCAAAACATCCGCGAGCGGCTCGCCCTCATGCATGGCAACGCCGCCCAGCTGATCATCATGCCCAACCCAGGCGGCGGCGTCATTGCCACCATCGAAGTTCCCTACACACTAGCGCGCTAACGCGTTCGCCCCATGCCTACCGCTCTGATTGCCGACGATGAACGCCTGATGCGCGACCAGCTGCGCTTGCGCCTGGCGCAGGTCTGGCCGGAACTCGAGATCGTGGCCGAAGCACGCAACGGCGACGAAGCCATCGCGCTGACCACCGAACACCGCCCCGACTTCGTGTTCCTCGATATCCGCATGCCCGGCAAGAGTGGACTGGATGCCGCACAAGCCATCGGCAGCGCCAGCCACATCGTCTTTGTGACCGCTTACGACCAGTATGCGATCGATGCTTTTGAGCGCGGTGCCGTCGACTACCTGCTGAAACCGACCGAACCCGAGCGCCTGCGCCTGACCGTGGCACGGCTGAAAGCCCGGCTGGTATCCCCGCCAGCACCGCTCGGCGACATGCTGACCCAACTGGCACAGCAACTGGGGCTGGCCGCCAAACCGGCTTATCTGCAATGGATACAGGCATCGGTCGGCCAGGAACTGCGGCTCATTGCCGTCTCCGAAATCCTGTTCTTCCAGTCCGACGACAAATACACCCGTGTCCAGACGATGCGTTACGAAGCGCTGATCCGCAAGCCGGTGCGCGAACTGGTGGCCGAACTCGATCCGGCCCGCTTCTGGCAAATCCACCGTTCGACCCTGGTCAGTGCCGATGCCATCGACGGCGTCACCCGCGACCTGCGCGGACGCCAGCTGGTCCTGATCAAGGGGCGCTCCGACAAACTGGAGGTCAGCCGCAGTTTTGTTCATCTGTTCAAGCAGATGTAGATACCGGTGCATGGTAAGGTATGTTCGACGGTGCCACTCTGACACCAAAACCACTTACAACCTCCCTGCGAGAGACTTCCGGACATGCGCTTTCTGGGCCTGCTTACCCTCCCTACCCGCATCGCGCTGAGCATCAGCCTGCTGATCCTCTTGATCACGCTGGCCAGTGTCACGCTGATGCCGCCAGCGCATACTGGTGCGCTCAGTGACGGGCGATGGAGCGGCATCGGACAAACCCTCCTGATCACCGCGCTGGTCATGGCGACATTGTCCGGTGCGCTGGCCCTGCGCACCATCCATCGACAACTGGACCCGTTGCAGCAGTTACGCCAGCGCCTGCAAGCACACCAGCCGGATCGCGTCAGTACCGGTGATGTCGTCGCTGACCTGACCAGCGCCGTCGAAATATTGTTGCAGCAACAGCAGGCGCTGCGCCAGAGCGATCAGAGCAGTCAGCAACGCTTGCGCCTGATCGCCGACAACATCCCGGCACTCGTCGCCTATGTGGATGCCGGGTGCAAGGTCGTCTTTGCCAATCGTCGATACGAGTCGGCCTATGGCGTCGCCGCCGGCCAGGTCGACGGCATGGCCGCCGCCGACCTGCTTGGTGCGGACGTCTATGCCCAGAGCGAACCCTTCATGCGAGACGTCCTGGGCGGCAAAGCGGCCACCTTTGAGCGACTCATCACGCATACCGGCACGGTGCGCTGGGAACGTGTCAGCTACATGCCGGAATGGACAGCCGATGGCAGCGTCACCGGCTTCATTGCGCTGGCCGAAGACATCACCGAACTCAAGCGCGCGCAACACACGTTCGCCCGCAGCGAAATGCGCTTGCGCATGATCACCGACAATATGCCGGCACTAATCGCCTACATCGATGACGGGCAGCACTACCGATTCTGCAATGCCTACTACGAAACCATCCTCAATCTGGCCCCTGAAAAAGTCCTTGGCCTGACCGTACGCAACGTCACCGGCGAAGCCGGCTACGGTGCCATCGCCGGCTATATCAACCGGGTTCTGGCTGGTGAACGGGTCCGGTTCGAGCAACACGCCGACCAGCCCGGCGGCCGCTACTTCCTGCACGACTACCTGCCCGATGTCGACGCCAACGGCACAGTCATCGGCTTCTATTCGATGGTGCTCGATATCACCGAACGTAAGTTGGCCGAACTGCACCAGCACGCCAGCGAAACCCTGCTACGCAATGTCACCGACAGCTTGCCGGCGCTGGTGAGCTACATCGATCACGACGAACGCTACCAGTTCAACAACCTGCCGCATGAACAGTGGTTCGACCGGCCACTGGCACAAATCACCGGCCGCCGCGTCGCCGATCTGTTGACGCCGGACGAATACGCCCGTCACAAGCAGTACTACGATCAGGCCCGCGAAGGCAAGGTCGCGCGCTTCGAATTCGAGGCGCGCCAGAATGGCAGCCAGCGCTATTACCAGGCCGCCTATCTGCCGCAATTTGACGAGCAGCACCAGCTGTCCGGCGTGTGCGGCATGATCAACGACATCACCACGCTCAAGCTGGTCGAAAACCAGTTGCGCGTACTGGCCCGCCACGACTCGCTGACCGGACTGCCGAACCGCAACCAATTCGATGAAAAACTCGCCGAAGCCATGGCGCGCAGCCGCCGCAGCGGCCATGCGATGGCGCTGATGTTCCTCGACATCGACCACTTCAAAGCCATCAACGATACGCTCGGCCATCACAGCGGCGACGAAGTACTGTGCGAATTTGCGCGCCGCTTGCTGCACTCGGTACGCCAGACCGATACCGTCTCGCGCCTGGCCGGCGATGAATTTGTCATCATCCTCGAAGGCCTGCAGCTACCTTCGGAAAGCGCCAAGGTCGCGGCCAAGATCATCCTCGCCATGAACACCGATTTCGACGTGCTTGGCGTACCGCGCCAGGTCAGCACCAGCATCGGCATTGCGGTCGGCAAGATCGACGATAACGATGGTAGCGCGCTATTGCGACGTGCCGACGAAGCCTTGTATGCGGCCAAGGCAGCCGGTCGCAATACCTTCCGCAGTGCGCCTTGATCCCCGGCCGGTGCATGGCAGGACGCACCGTCATCATGCCCGGTGGCAAACTGATTACCTCCCCCTACACCGCATGACCGATGCCAATCCGGTCCATGCCACTCTCCTGAAATTGACAACACCATGATGCAGCGATCTGAAGCCCTCACGCTCGACCAGCACGACCTGCTAGCCCCGTTACGCGACCAGTTCGCGCTGCCCGATGGCGTGATCTACCTCGATGGCAATTCGCTGGGTGCGCGTCCGAAGGCTGCGCTGGCACGCGCGCAGCAAGTGATTGAACACGAGTGGGGAAACGACCTGATCCGCAGCTGGAATCAGGCCGGCTGGTTCGATCTGCCATGCCGTCTTGGCGACCTGCTGGCACCGCTGATCGGCGCTGCCGCCGGCGACATCGTCGTCACCGATACGACTTCACTGAACCTGTTCAAAGCGCTGGCCGGCGCGCTGCAACGCCAGGCCGGCGCACCGGCCAGCGCAGCACGGCGCATCATCGTCAGCGAACGCAGCAATTTCCCGACCGACCTGTACATGGCCGGGGGTCTGGCGCGCTGGCTTGATCGCGGCTACCAGTTGCGGCTGGTCGACTCGCCCGACGAGCTCGCCGGCGCCATCGATGCCGACACCGCCATCGTCATGCTGACCCATGTGAACTACCGCAGCGGCCGCCTGCTCGACATGGCTGCCATCAACCAGCTGGCGCATGCCCACGGTGCGCTGACCGTCTGGGATCTGGCCCATTCGGCCGGCGCCTTGCCCATCGACCTGAGCGGCGACGATGCCGATTACGCAGTCGGTTGCACTTACAAATACCTCAATGGCGGACCCGGCGCACCGGCCTTCATCTGGGTCGCACCGCGTCATCAGGCCGGCTTTGATCATCCGTTATCGGGCTGGTGGGGTCATGCGGCGCCCTTCGCGATGGATCCTGCCTTCGTTCCTGCATCTGGCATCCGTCGCGCGCTATGCGGCACCCAGCCGGTGGTGTCGCTGGCGCTGGTCGAATGCGGACTGGCGCTGTTTAGTCAAACCTCGATGACGGCGCTGCGCGCCAAATCGCTGGCGCTGACCGATCTGTTCATCACACTGGTCGAACAGCGCTGTGCCGCGCATCCGCTGCAACTGGTGACGCCGCGCGCCCATGCGCAACGCGGCAGCCATGTCAGCTTCACCCATCCGCACGGCTATCCGGTGATGCAGGCGCTGATTGCGCGCGGTGTCATCGGCGACTACCGCGAACCGCACATCCTGCGCTTCGGCTTCACGCCGCTGTACACGCGCTTCGTCGATGTCTGGGATGCGGTCACTACGCTGGCGCAGATTCTCGACCAGCAGGACTATGACCTCGATGGCGAGCGGGCGATGGTGACCTGAACCGGTTATGCCGCACGATGCGGCTCCAGTTCCTGCCACGACGGATCCATATCATCGATCGCCAACGTCACCTCGTTCCCCTCCAGCCAAGGCAAGGTCGAATGCCGGATCTGCCATCCGCGGCCGGTGCGGCTACCAAACGAGATTTCGATATCAAGCAAGCTGCGCTGCTGCGCCAGCGGCAAATCCGCCAACAGCTGCGCCAGCGTCGTACCGGCCGATAACCCTGATGGCCATGCACAACGGCGATCATGCACCCGCATCACCTGCTGCCCCGTCACCAGCAACAATTGCAGGCGGTCCTGATCCTGTGCGTAGCGATACACCGCACTGCCTCCCCGCGACCCGGGCAAGGCAATCCAATGCTCCAGATACGGGCCATGTACACCGGTCTCGATCAGGCATTCCGGCGTAAACACCATCACACCCGCATCGGCCGTCAGGCCCGGAGGCTGGACATCAACCAGCCGGTGCCACGCGCAGATTTCCTGCCCGGACGTGATATCGACCGTGGTGATACCGGCAAAACCCTGCTGCGAAGACAACCAGGCGAGCTGCTCCGCATCACATGCAGCCAGACTGCCGACCCCTGAAAAATCCGGCCGGCCGGCGCCGATGCGCAAGTCGGCATGCCAGTGTCCGGTCTGCATCCAGAGCACGGTGGTGGTGGTGTCGCGCACGGCGGGTGCTTCGAGCAAGGTACGCTGCCATACTCCACGGTAGCGTAACGGTACCGGTGCGCTATCCGGTGCCATCACACGCAACCCTCCGGAAACGCCGGCAGGTTGCGATAAAACGCGAAGTCATGGTTCGGCCAGATCTGCGCGCCTTCACTGGCACCAAGCTGTTTGAGCTTGCGGATGCTGCCGATGGCCTGTTCATAGTTACCTTGCCAGCAGCCACCGGGAGCGACTTCGTCGTCGAGATTTTCGGTCAGGTCGGCTGCGTCACCGGCCAGCAGCACCGGTGCGCCTGTCGGCAAGGTGATCCACATCGACATATGGCCTGCCGTGTGGCCGGGTGTGCTGATGGCGCGCACGCCGTCGCACAGATCGTATTCGCCCTCGGTCACTTTGAGCGGACCGTGACCGATAAAATCATCGGCAAAGCAAGCCACGTCCTGACCGCTCATTGCAGCGGCCAGTTCGTCTTTCTGGACATGCACGTCGGCACCGCAGCCGCAACGTCGCAGCTCACCGAGTCCGCCGGCATGATCGAAATGCAGGTGCCCGAGGAACACCACATCGATATCGGCAGCCGACAAACCGAGGCGCGCAAGGTAGGACGGAATGCGCTGTTCTTCGGTCATCACCGGCGCGCCGAACTGAAAGGTCTGCGGGTTGTAGTACTGCGCGCACAGCGCCGGATCATTGATCTTGCTGTGGTCGCAACCGACGTCATACAGGATGCGGCCGTTACTGGTTTCGATCAGGTAGGCCAGGATGGGTGCGTCGATCATTTGGCCGGCACCGCGACCGTGGGTCGAGATCGTCTTGTCGTAGCGATGCGTTGCTGTCAGCAGCGGCCAGAGCTTGTTGACCCGCGTCATGCCGCGTCTCCTGATGGCGCCATGAACTCGGCGCGTACCGCCGCGACGATGCGGGCGGCCACATCCGCGGCCATCAGCTTGCCCTTGTCGGCACTGGCACCACGGGCCGATGACAGCACGCCCGAACCCGGCACCCAGTGCGTGTGGGTCGGGTACATGTCGTACGGCGGAAAGTCGGCCGGCGGCTCGTCAGGCAATTTGTCGAGTTGTACCAGCGCCGGAAAATAATGCAGCATCATCGAGGTTTCCATCACGGCCGCATGCTCCAGCGCGAAACCGGGGAAGCCATCGGGAAAGACACCGGCCAGCGTCGCCGCGGTCAGAAAATCCCAGTACTCGAGTCGCATGATCTTCATCGGTGAAGCCGGACCAAGCCGCCGTCGCGCCAGATCGATACCTTCGATCAGGAACCACTGGTTTTCATAATGGCCGGACATGACGACGACATTACGCACGCCATGCCGGCCCAGTTCGGCCAGGATGTCGCAGGTGATCGCCGCCAGCGTGCTGCCATCGAGGCTGGTGGTACCCGGGAAATGCTGGCCACCGCCGCATTTCGGTTGCGACTTATAGCCGTAATTAATCGTCGGCGCGACGATGCCGCCGACCTGCCCGGCGACACTGTGCGCGACTGCTGCGGCCAATAAGGCATCGGTACCCAGCGGCAGATGCGGTCCGTGCTGTTCCAGTGCACCCACCGGCAGGAACACGATCGCATGCGGATCGCGCAAGCGTTCTTCGTAGGCCACCCAGCTCAGGTGATCCATTTGTGAAGTAGGCATAGAAGCAGGCATAGAAGCAGGCATAGAAGCAGGCATAGTCGATTTTCTCCAGGTCTGTTGAGGTCCGTGTGTCCATCAGATTTCTTGCATCCGGCATCGCGCCCGGGGCGCACTCATAGCATCAGCGCGCCGCCATTCGGACTAAGCATTTGTCCGTAGTAAAAACGCGCAAAGTCACTCGCCAGAAAGACCGCTGTCGCAGCAATCTCCTCCGGCCCGGCAGCGCGTGCCGCCGGAATTGCCAGCTCCTTGACACGCCATTCCGGACTGATCTGATCGAGCGATAGCATTGCCGTATCGGTCGGTCCCGGCGCGATGCCGTTGATGCGGATTGCCGGCGCGAATTCACGTGCCAGCGATTTGGTCAAGCCGACCACACCGGCTTTGGCCGCGCAATACGCACTGAATTCGGCGCGACCAAGATAGGCCAGTTCGGAGGCGACATTGATGATGCAGCCGCTACCGCGCGGCTGCATGCTGCGCAATACCGCCTGACTGCACAGGGAGACCGATTTCAGATCGACCGCAATGACGCGGTCCCACTCGTTTTCGGTGATGTCAAGAAAAGGCTTTTCGAGCAGGATGCCGGCATTGTTGACGAGGATATCGATCGGTCCGCATTGCGCTTCGACCTCGGCGACCATGCGCTGCACGGCGGCGGCATCGGTGACATCGGCATCGAAGGCGCGCGCGCCCCCGCCGACGGTATCAAGGACATCGGCAATCAACGCGTTCTGGCCAAAGTGATTGACGACCACGCGCGCGCCGCTGGCCGACAAGGCCTCGGCAATTGCCCGGCCGATACCGGTCGCACTACCGGTCACTAGCGCGACTTTACCACCAAGATCAATCTTCATACCGCGGTCAGAAACGACACACCGGCTGCACCCAGAAAACCATCGGCACGCCCGCTCACGCCGGGCGGCAAGACTTCGCCACAATCGTCCGCGAGGATGCGCCGGACCCGGTTGACATGAAAACTGCGCAGCAAGATCGGGGCGGGAATGACCTGCGCATAACGCACGTCATACAGCTCGCGATGCAGTTGCGGCAACCGGTGCCACGGCGCGATCGGCTTGTCATGATGCGCATTGTGATAACCGAAATTGAGCCAGATGAGATTGAGCAAGCGATTGTCAAGGCCGACAATATTGCTGAAGGTGTTGGCTTGTTCGTAGGCCTTGTCGCGCAGTTTGTCATTCGGTACCGGCGTATCGCCGAGGATAGGATACGCATCGTAGGTATGCTGAAAACAGTCACCGAAACGCAGCACGATCACGAACACCAAATAGGCCGCTGCATACAGTGCCAACGCGCTAGGGGAATACCAGCCAAGGGCAATGAAGGCCGCGCCACGCAGCGCAAAAATTGCCAGCACACGGGCGCGCGCCTTGCCGCTTTTTTCAGCACCCTGCCGGAACGGCAATGCCATCACAAAGCCGCGCACCAGAAATTCAACGGCCGGAAAATGCAGCCATTCCAGCATCAGTACCAGCCCGCGTACCGGGGCCGATGCGCCCAGCAAATAGGCTTTCACATCAAAGGTGACGACATCGGCGCGCTCAACATGGTGACGCATGTGCTTGCGCCGCAAGTTGTCGAAGCGTGCATAACAGGCACCATTAATCCAGCTCATGCCGGTGCCCCAGCGCATGTTGGTGCTGGCGACCTTGAAGATGGTCAGGTGCGCAAATTCATGAATAAAGTACGCCGACCAGATCAGCGTCTGTGTCGTCAGCAGAAAACCAATTGTCTTGAGCAGCCAGCCGGGTTGGGTCAGCATAAGGATGCCCAGCGGATAACCGAGCAACGTAAATGAAAGCGCGGCGGTGTTGGGTACCACACCGTCCGGATAACGAAAAATCATGAACAACTCCTTGAGGGGATGGAGGCGCGAGCGCCAACTTGCGCGCCCGCGCGGCAAACAGTTACTTGGCCTGCAGGGCCGTCACGAATTGCACATCCATCGTCGCTTCAGGTGCCGGAATCTTGTCAATCTGGGCTTTGGCTTTCAGGATGCCACCGATAATTTCTGCGCTGGCGAAGTAGGAGGTGGTCTCCTTCGATTTGATGAACGCCTTCGGCATTTCATTGAGCGGGATATTGTAGACACCCGGTAGCTGCTCCTTGACTTCCTTGGCCGAGACACCCATGAATTTGCCGATGATCTTGGCGGCCTCGTCCGGTTTGGACTTCATGAACGCCATGCCTTCGAGGTAGGCTTTCATGATCCCCGTGATGTCTTTCGGGCTGGCCTTGATGAACTTGTCATCAAACACGAGTACGTCGGAAATCAGACCGGGTGCATTTTTCGATGAGTAGACAACGTGGTATTTTTTGCCGCCGCCCTGCTTGAGGATTTGCGACAGGCTAGGCTCGTAGGTCACGCCGATCGGCATCTGACCTGACACCATCGCCGCCGGAACAGACTCCGGCGTCATGTTGACCGGCGTGATGTCGTTGATGCCGAGGCCATTACTGGTCAGTGCATACGACAACAGAAAGTCCGATGGCGAGAGCGGATTGAAGCCGACTTTCTTGCCCTTGAAATCACTAACCTTGGTGACCGCCATCGAGGCGACAATCGCATCGCCGCCGTTCGAATAATCGATCGGCATCACGACTTTTTGCGGCATGCCCTTGGCGACCTGACCGATCACCTGGTCATACGTCATCATCGCGCCCTGCACCGATCCGCCCGCCAAAGCCGCCGGGATCAGTGCCGGGTCGGAGAACACCTGCAGCTTGACCGACAAGCCTTGTTTTTTGTACAGATCGAGTGCTTCAGCAATGTAGAACGGGCCATAGCCAATCCACACGACGGTGGCGACGTTGAGCGTGGCAGGCGCAGCAAACGACAGGCTGGACGTGGCAGCAAACACGGCAGCGACGGCAACCCGGCGCAGAAGAAAGGGAGCGACTGGAACAGCAAACGGGAAAAGGGTACGGGTCGCAAAACGCATGGAAGACTCCTGGTCGGTGAATGGGCGCACGAAGAGAACGATGTTCCAATGTTCTCCCGGGCTTTTATCCCTCCGTGGAGCCGCGTCGTTTCGACAGGGCCGGAGCGCTCTCGGACCAGACACCATTGCCGCTGCTGGCAAGGCCGGAACCCTAGCACTCCTGAGTCAGGTGACCAGCCATCGTTATCGATGGCAACTCGCTCTTCCCGCGTATTGAATACAGCAAGAGTAGTGCCAGCCTAAAACTACCGGTATCGTCAGTATCTGCCGTGTTTTCACACCGCCATCGCGCAATTAATCCGAATCGTGCCGGCCGACGCCCTGTTATCGACCATCGAACGCACTGCAATGACAAGTTCAGCGCGCTTGTCTGCGCCTTGCACCTCAACACCAGACAAACTTTTGCAGTCCTGAATCGACGACCGGTGTTGTTAGATACGCTGAATAGGGCCGGCGAACGTTTCCCCAAGAAATTCGCGCTCCGGAGCCATGCTGCAGCGGCGCGAATCTTGTCTTTTACTCCATGCGCCGGACACTCTTGCAGTGCGTCATGAAGCTATCGCGCCACACTCTGACGCAGGCGGGATACAGATTTAATTTTGATCTACGACGCTGAGGCAATTTGCAACCTCTGCTACCGGAACAACGGATAACGTATGACGATGCACAGATGTATGAATCCACGATGAAGCGAGCAATGGTGCTTTTTTGTGCGTGCATTTGCGGTCAATCATGATTGCCTCCCCCCTTAATACGACAAGGAGTGTTCCCCATGAAAAAATTATTCTATTGCTTTACGGCACTGGCAATGGCCAGCCAGACGCTTCCGGTGCGCGGACAGACCTATAATCCGCAACCGGGCTGGAAAGACAGCTACGCCGTTGGCGGAAAGTGCTATTGCGACTCCAACGGCTACGATCACGGCCTCGATACCAAAACGGTGGATACCCCGCAGGGTCGCAAAAATGTCGTCGAGGTATGCACGGCCATCACGCGCGTGCTGGGCACGGGTGCGACGGCGGGCCGCATACCTTACAACGATATTCAATGTGGTAACGGCCCGGCCAACGATGCGCCCGACGAAGCTGCTTGTCCGGGTCGCATCGACATTGGCACCGCCGGTTGTAATGAAAAGGGGCCGAAGTGGGATCTGGCTAGCGTTTACGGCGGCGGGACTCCGGCTCCGGCACCAACGCCAACGCCAGCCCCAACACCAACACCAAGTCCAAGTCCAAGTCCAAGTCCAAGTCCAAGTCCAAGTCCAAGTCCAAGTCCAAGTCCAGCTCCAGCTCCAACAGCAGCAGGCTCGTGGTCGCAAGTGGCGGTCGAATGGGATAGCCCTTCGTTCACTATCACCGGGATAAAGCGCGTCCGCTATGGCATCAATACATCGTGGATTGAGAGAACATTGACCGGGCCGGCTACTTGTTCCAACACATTTTTTGGTTCGGACCCTGCGGCGGGCACGCGCAAGGTCTGTGAGGTATTGAGCACACCAGTGACGGCACCAAGCGCCGACTCCGTCTTGCCGCGCACCGGATGGAGCGCCACTGCCTCGTCTGGTGCGGCTTACACTTCCCTGGCGCTGGATGACACGATGTCGACACGCTGGGCCACAGGGGCTACCCAACGACCTGGCCAGTACTTCCAGATCGACATGGGCAAAATCAACAGCTTCGACAGCATCGAGTTGAACGCCGGCGAGCACCCCGACGACTACCCGCGCAGCTATAGCGTGATGGTATCGAACGATGGTCAAACCTGGCGCGGCCCGATCGCCCAAGGTCAGGGCAATCGCACCATCACCGACATCGTTTTCCAGCCGCAATCCGCCCGATTTGTGCGGATTAACCAAAACGGTTCCAACAATAGCAACTGGTGGACCATCGCCGACGTGAAGCTGCAGTTAAATGGTCCGGTATCGGCAGGCGTTCTCGACCCGACGGGTTGGGCACTCTTTGCGTCTTCCGACCCGATCAATACCCGCGCTGCAGTCGATCGCAACAGCAGCACCCGCTGGGCCACGCAAACAGTGCAACAACCCGGGCAGTTCTTCCAGATCGACATGCTCAAGTCGCAGCGCTTTAACAAGATCGTGCTGGCTTCCGGGGGCAACCCCTATGATTACCCACGCGGCTATAGCGTGTTCGTCTCCAGCGACGGCGTAAAGTGGGGCAGTCCCGTGGCCAGTGGCGCAGGCAACAGCGCCACCACGACCATCTCGTTCGCGACCCGCGATGCACGCTACATTCGTATCGAACAAACAAGTAGCCATCCATCGAACTGGTGGTCTATTCACGAGCTCTCGGTATTCAAGGCCCAGTAATCTCGATCCCGGACCTCGTCCACGCCGGTTCGTCGCCTGCCCCGCGACAACCGGCACCATCTGTGCGGGAAGACGACTTGCGTAGAAATGCGTAGGTTGTTGATCGCAGAAGGTCGACAGGTTCGGCTCCTTCAGCATGGTTTGATCCGGCAGGCAATGGATGTTCTCGTTTGACACGTGCCGCAGCCGGGTGTGCAGGCCGGAATACGAGATCCGGGCGGCAGTTGGCCCGGTCGACAGGCAACAAACCAAAAGTTCGCTACTTTGGTCACGAGCCATCTTGCTGCGCATCATTCCGGATAGCGCTTGTGCACCACCGATCATCACAAGCGTCTAAATTTCGACTCTTTCGTAAAGAGACCATTGATTCGCTTGCTTTTCTGCCCCGGAGGCCGGGGCCGGCAATTCCTCGCGCTGCCCGGCTATCCGCCGTGCCTGGTAGGCCAGTTGCGCGCCGAAACTACGGAATTGTCCCGACTTTATTAGTGGAAACAACAGGTACTTTCCATTCTTGATTTTCAGATGGCCGGCCATCGTCCTCGGCGCAATGAGATTTTTATTCTCTCTCTTAATACGCAATACCTGCGAATACAAAATTGCTGCATTTGATTTTATTGCCTTCTCCAATACTGCTATTTCATTTTTCTTTGTATTTATAAGATCTTCATTTTTCAAAATTGCTTTATTTTTGGATATTGCTGCTTTTTCTAAAATAATCTTATTTTCATTTTTTAGCGTTTCCAGCCGAATAATATTTTCATCATGGTCAACTATTTCCGATTGCTTTTTTTTAATAATCTGTATTATCTTTTTTTCGATAGCGGGATGGATTAACTGAATTAAGTTATCGCGCCTATTTTTAGAGCTAACATTGTGGGATACCTTATTCTGACGTTGATTCGCCATCGCTCCCGAATTCAAACTCAAACTTGAAACTGAATTTGACCCTTCTTCAATACCAGGCAAACGCCGACCCGAATAAGCAGGGGCAGTGTTGCTGTTCATACTTCCAAATAATTTCATATTGAATCTCCGAGACAAATTAAAATTCTTACACCGTTAAAAGAAGACACATTCACCAAACAAAGCACCACTAATCCATCGTCAATACTTAATCTCCTGACCAATACGTGAATGCCCCTCAAATCATCAACAATGGTGGCAATTGATCCCGAAACGGCAGAAGAGAAAAATAATTTACTGGATGAACTACATCAAAAACTGCACATGTGTAGCGCGACAACGCTGGCAGTTCCATAAATTAAACGATGGCAGCGGAGATTGGAGGGCGCGAAGCGGGCGAGACAGATAAGTTTGCCGTCGAACAGTTGGTCTGGCTATCTATTGCGCTACTCATCGCTGCGCTGGAACAAGCAGGCTTGGGGCGCAGCGCTATCAATCGTTTTTATGCCAACCGCTCCGATCGGCGGCGACCTTAACAGTGCGCTAATCGCTGCCGCGGCAGGTAGCGTAGCCGGAGGTTTATCGACCATGAAAATGTGCGGCGGATCCGGGTCGGCACATGTCCATGAACCGGAACATACCAAAGTGCACGTCAAACCGGGCGGCTGAGTGGACTTTGATCCGCTAGTGCTGCCTGATCCTGCTGGTGCAGCAGGATCAGGGGAGAACACACTGGTAAAGAGCTGGGCCCCTCACCACCACATCGTCATCACCTGGCAAGATACGACAGCCAGCCGCCATACCCGCTGATGTCGTCGGCTCCGGCAAGCGCGTGGCCTTCACAAACAAATCCCTTGATCCAGCGTCCGTCGGCCAGTTCCAGCGAGCCGATCGCCAGTGGTGCCGGTACGTCGGCCACGAATTCGCCGAAGCGCCGGAGCGGCAGTTCCCACACTTCGATCGCGATGGCGACGCCATCGGCACAGCGTTGCAGGCCCGGCTTCGGCGGCGTCGTATCTGGCAGCGCATAGAGCCGGTACCGCGCCGCCGTCTGCGTGCCGGCAATCCTGCGGGCGCCGCGTTCGGTCAATTGCCAGTTTAGCGGTTGCCCCTGCAAATGCGCACCGACCACCGCCAGTTGCACGGTCGGCTCGTTGAACGGCAAGGGCGCAATCAGCGCGGCGACGGCAGGTGGCAGCAGCTGTTGAGCAGCGGCTGCCAGCAGCTGGTCCGAGCCGCAAGGGCCAACCAATGTGAGACCGGCTGGCAGTCCATCGGCACGGGAGCCGGCAGGTACCGACAGCGCCGCCATGTCAAAGAAATTGACGAAGTTGGTGTAATAACCAAGTTCGGAATTGCGCAGCACCGGTTCGCGCTCAAGATCAGCCAGCGTTGGCATGGTTGGCGTGGTGGGCAGCAGCAGGAAATCATACGGTGCCAGCGCGGTCTCGGCGATACGGCGCAAATCAGCCAGACGGTATTGGCCATTAAAAGCATCGACCGCGCTGTAATTGGCACCCTGCCCGATAATGCCGGCCACGACCGGATTCATCTGCTCCTTGTGCTCCGTATAAAAATCACCGACGGCTGCCAGTCGCTCTGCCACCCACGGTCCGTAGTACAGCAAGGCGGCGGCTTCCTTGAACGGCGTGTAGTCGATGGTGCCGAAAGTGCAACCGGGCAGCGTGCGCAATTGTGCCAGCGTCGCCGCGAAGGCCTGCTCGGCAACGGTGTCGCCAAAAAATTCCAGTACGGCCGGCAACGCGATACGCAAGCCGCGCTGACGGATGCCGGTCATCGGCACCGCGCGCGAATAGCTGTCTTCGGCATCGAGGCCCGCAGCAACCTGCGTGACCTGCCACGCATCGGCCACGGTACGGGCAAAAATCGACACGCAATCGAGTGTACGGCATGCCGGAAACACGCCGCGCGTACTGAGCAATCCACGGCTGGGCTTGAGGCCGACGATGCCGTTCAGGCCAGCCGGCACGCGGCCTGATCCCGCCGTATCCGTGCCCAGCGAAAAACCGACTAGTCCCAGCGCGACCGCCACCGCCGAACCGGAACTGGAACCGCCCGAGACGTACGCCGGATCGATCGCATTGCGCACGGCGCCGTACGGTGAGCGGGTGCCGACCAGACCGGTGGCGAACTGGTCGAGGTTGGTCTTGCCGACCAATAACGCGCCGGCAGCCTGCAGTTTCTCGACCACAGTGGCCGAGCGCTGCGGTGTGAAACTGAATTCGGTACAACCCGCGGTGGTTGGCAATCCCAGCGCGTCGATGTTGTCCTTGATGGCAAACGGCACGCCGAACAGCGGCATGCGCGCCAGCACACCGGGACCTTCTTGCTGAAGTAACAGGTCCAGCGCCCGGGCTTGCGTCAGCAAGGTGTCATCAGCAACCCTGCTGATCCAGATTTCCGGACGTTCGACTTCGGTGATGCGAGCCTGCAGGTGTGCGATGCACTGGCTCGGCAGCAGGTTGCGCTGCGCATACGCGGCATGCAGATCAGCCAGGGTCATGGCGGGAAAGTGGGTCTGGGTAGTCATGGGTGCTTTCGCAAATTCTAACAAAAGGGTCCGACGCAGGCCGGACCACAGGGTACGACTGGAACAATCAGAAACCGTAGCTGAGCGAACCAAGCAACTGGTTCTTTTGCTTGACGCTGTAGCGGTTTTCGCCGGCGATGATGCCTTGCAGACCCCAGGTCACGCCGGTGGATGCGATTGGCTGGGTGAAGCCGACGATCAGATGACGGAAACCACCCGAACTCGGTGCCCCGCCTGCGAAACAGCCATTGACCGAGAAGCTCTGGCCGGCCGGGCAAGCCGTATTGGACAGCGTGTCGACTGACCCGAGATACTTGCCTTGTTTTTTGTACGAGTAATAGCCGAGCGAACTGTTGAACGTGATCGCGTACGGCAGTACCTTGGTGAAGTTCAGCGTCCAGTACGTATCGCCCTTGTTGCCCCAGACAACATCATTGAGCAGCGTTTGCGCGGCCACGCTGAAGTCGCCGTAACTCAGGCCCAGTTTGGATTCGAGCGCATTGGCGTTCTTGCCGTTGAGGTAAACATAACCGGTGCCGCCGACGGTGTAGCCGAACTCGCCGATCTTGCCGTTATAGCCGCCGTAGAGATCGTTCTCGATCGATTTGCCGGACTGGAAATTGGTGATGTTGCGGTCGTTATAGGACTCGCCCAGTTTCTTGTACGAATAGTTAATCATCGAACCGAAGTAACCGGCGTACAGGCCTGACGGATCGGACCAGTCGGCACCCCATTGCAGTACCGGCTTATCGGACTCGGGCGCATCAGCGCCTGCGTTACCGAAACCCGGCTTGCTCGGGCCGTAGGTGCTGGTAGCGCCGCGCAGGACGTATTTGCTGACCAGGTCGATGTGTCCGGTGAACGGCGATGGTTCAGGTGCATCGGCGGCAAAGGCGGCACCGGCGAACAAGCCGGAACAGGCGATGGCGAATGCCAGCGGACGGGAGAAGGATGTGGTGCGTGACATGGTGATTCCCTTTTTTTGGCTATTAGAACTGCGCGGATTCCCTGCTATTTCACTACCGGTGCTGCTTTGTAAAACTGTTCTGCTACCGACCAAAATTCAAGATCCTGCAACCTGCGGCACTCCGTGGGCCGTTCACGGGGTCAGAGTAATTTTCGCGATACTGCCTGCGAAAAAAAACTCTGATCCCATGAACTCTGCTGGTGCGATCGCGCTGCACTGCGCTTCGAAATCACCTCATGCCGCTTCGCTAAACACGGCAATATGTTGCCCCGCCGCCACCGGCGTGCCCTCCCCGACCAGCCATTCGCCCAGCACGCAAGCGCGGGTAGCGGTCAGCGGGATTTCCATCTTCATTGATTCGAGGATCGCTACCGTATCGCCGGCGGCCAGCGTGGTACCCGGTTGCGCGATAATTTTCCAGACACTGCCCGGCACGACCGCGCTCAGGTAATGACTGCCGGCAGGCAGCTCGCCCTGCTCGGAGGCACCGGCCAGCGCTTCTTCGCTGACCCAGTCGGCTTGACCGCTACTGCGCCAGCGTTCGCGCTCGGCCTCGAAAGCAGCTTGCTGCTTTTGCTTGAAATCGCCGATCGAGGCCTGCTCGCTGGCCAGAAAACGGTTGTAATCGGCCAGCGAAAACGTGGTCTCTTCGATCTTCACGTCGAAACGACCGAGCGGAAAATCGCGCCGGTGTTCGAGCAACTGTTCTTCACTGACTTCATAAAAACGGATCTGGTCAAAAATGCGCAACAGCCACGGCTTGCCATCGCGAAAGCTGTCGGTCTGGCGGTAGCGGTTCCACATCTGCACGGTGCGGCCGACGAACTGGTAACCGCCCGGGCCTTCCATGCCATACACACACAGATAGGCACCACCAATGCCGACCGCGTTTTCCGGAGTCCAGGTGCGCGCCGGGTTGTACTTGGTGGTCACCAGCCGGTGGCGTGGATCGATTGGTGTGGCTACCGGTGCGCCGAGGTAGACATCGCCCAGACCCAGCACCATGTAGCTGGCCTTGAACACCACGTCATAGACTTCGCGCACCGCATCGAGACCGTTGATGCGCTGGATGAAATCGATATTGCTCGGGCACCACGGCGCGCCGGGGCGCACCGTGGTTTCATATTTGCGGATCGCCAGTTGCGTCTGGCTGTCGTTCCAGGCCAGCGGCAAATGGACGATGCGCGAGCGCACCACCATCTCGTCGACCGCCGGCAGCGCGGCGATCAGCTCGTCGAGCAATGCGACCAGCCGGCTAAGCGGCAACTGACGGTGATCGAAATGGACTTGCAGCGAACGGATGCCCGGCGTCAGGTCGATCACGCCGGCCAGCTGCGCCAGCTCGATCGACTGCATCAGCGCATGAACCCGGAAGCGCAAATTGATATCGAGGATGGCGTCACCAAATTCGATCAGCAGGTAATCGTCACCGGCGCGGCGAAACACCAGTGCCGTGCCATCCGGCAGCAAGCCGGTGCGCAAGATGGCCGGCAGCGTGCTGCCGGCATCGCTGTGCGGCGGGACAAAAACGGGCGCCGGCAACGACACGGTATCGAACACGCTTTCCTGCGCGACCCGCAAGGCCGCTGCGTCGACATCGGAGACGCGAACGAAGCGCACCGTATCGCCCGGTTTGAGCTGGCCGACTTTCCACAAATCGGCCGAGACGATCACTGCCGGGCACACGAAACCACCGAGGCTGGGGCCATCCGGACCGAGGATCACCGGCATGTCACCCGTGAAATCAATCGAGCCGATCGCATACGCATTGTCGTGAATGTTCGACGGATGCAAACCGGCTTCGCCGCCATCAGTGCGGGCCCAGCGCGGCTTCGGGCCGATCAGGCGCACGCCGGTGCGGCTGGAATTGAAGTGCACTTGCCAGTCGGTGCCGAAGAACATCGTCACGTCGTCGTCGGTGAAAAAATCCGGCGCGCCATGCGGGCCGTAATGCACCGCAACTTCCCATGCCGAACCGTAGACCGGTATGGCCGTGGCCGGTAACGCATTCGGTGCCGGTTGCGCCGCAAACAGTTTGAGCACATCGCCGCTGCGCAGCGCCCGTCCGCCGTGGCCACCGAACTGACCGAGCGTGAAGGTCGCGCGGCTGCCGATGTATTCGGGCGTATCAATGCCGCCAGCGAAAGCCAGATAGCCGCGTACGCCAGCCCCTTCGACGGTGCCGCAGCGCAGGGTCTCGCCGGCATGCAGCTGATGCGCTTGCCAGTTGGCCAGTGGCCGCGTGCCGTCCGGACCGGTCGCGCTGGCACCCATGTCGGCACCGGCCAGCGCGATCAGACAGTCGCTATTGAACGCCAGCGTTGCGCCCTGCAAGGTCATTTCCAGCGTGGCTGCGGTACCGTCATTGCCCAGCAGATGATTGGCAAACCGGTGCGCATACGCATCCATCGGCCCCGACGGCGGAATGCCGACCGCCCATAAACCAAGCCGGCCCGGATAATCCTGCACCGTAGTCTGGATACCGCCCTCGATAACATCAATGGTGCGCGGGTGATACGGCATGGTGGCCAGCATGCCGGTAGTCTGTTGACCCGCCCGGAACACCGGATAGCCGAGGATGTTGGCAAGGTAGCCGAGATTGGTCTGGATGCCATCGACGCGACTGTCCTGCAAACCGGCGGCGAGTGCGGCAATCGAGTCGTCGCGTGATTCGGTCCTGACAATCAGCTTGCCCAGCAACGGGTCGTAATACGGACTGACAGTGATACCGCGTTCGATCCAGGTATCGACCCGCAAAGTACTGGCAAATGCCACGCCGGTCAGCACGCCCGACGACGGCTGGAAATTTTTGGCCGGGTCTTCGGCATACACGCGCAACTGCATCGCGTGACCGGAAGATTGCAGCGTGTGCTGCGCCGGCAGCACGAACTCGTCGGTGGCGGCGCGGATCATCCACTCGACCAGATCGACACCAAACACTTCTTCGGTGACACCATGCTCGACTTGCAAACGGGTATTCACTTCGAGGAAATAGAACGCGCCGCTATCGGCATCGAGCACGTATTCGACCGTGCCGGCCGAGCGGTACGACAGCGACGCCGTCAAGCGCACCGCGGTCTCGGCCAGGGCCTGGCGGATAGCCTCGGACAAACCCGGCGCCGGTGTTTCCTCGATCACTTTTTGATGGCGTCGCTGTACCGAGCAATCGCGCTCACCGAGCGAGACGACACCACCACGACCATCACCAAAAATCTGTACTTCGACATGGCGCGCATGCACGACAAATTTTTCGAGGTAGATGCCACCGTTCTTGAAATTGTTTTCCGACAGATGCTTGACCGAGGTGTAAGCCGCTTCCAGCTCGTGCGCATCGGCACACAAACGCATGCCGATACCCCCACCACCGGCGGTACTTTTCAACATGACCGGATAACCGATCTGCGTCGCCGAGGTCAGTGCCTGCGCGACGCTATCGAGCAAACCGGTGCCGGGCAAGAGCGGCACTTCGGCTTGCTGCGCCAGTTCGCGTGCGGTGTGCTTGAGGCCGAAGGCGCGCAACTGGTGCGGCGTCGGACCGATGAAGACCACGCCGGCAGCGGCGCAGGCTTCAGCGAAAGCCGCGTTCTCGCTCAGAAAACCGTAGCCGGGATGGATCGCTTCGGCACCGCTGGCGGTGGCGGCAGCGAGTACCTTGTCGGCATCGAGATAGCTTTGCGCCGCCGGTGCCGGACCGATGCAGATGGCTTCGTCAGCCAGCCGCACATGCAGTGACTCGACATCGGCTTCCGAATAAATCGCGACCGAACGGATGCCCATGCTGCGGGCGGTGCGGATGATGCGGCAAGCAATTTCGCCGCGATTGGCAATGAGGATTTTTTTGAACATGGCGGTCTTAGTCCTGTGCATCCCAGATGACAAAGCGCACCGGGGTCGGGTTGTAGGCGTTGCACGGATTGTTCAGTTGCGGGCAGTTCGACACCAGCACCAGCACATTGGCATCGGCGCGCAGTTCGACATATTTACCGGGTGCCGAGACGCCGTCTTCGAAGGTCAGGCCACCTTCTGCCGTGACCGGTACGTTCATGAAAAAATTGATGTTCGGGACAATGTCGCGCTTGCCCATGCCGATGTCGGCATGCGCCAGCGCCAGCGCCAGCAGGTAATTGTCGCGGCAGCTGTGCATGAATTTTTTCTGCGCGGCGTAGCGCACGGTATTGCTCTCGGCGGCGCAGGCGCCACCGAGCGTGTCATGTCGCCCGCAGGTGTCGGCCACGATAGTGAGCAAAGGCTTGGCGCGGTTGGACATCAGCACGGTGCCGGTGCTCAGGTAAATTCCGCCTTGTGCCTGCATCGTGTCGGTCATGCTGTAGCGCTCGGCGGTATCGTCGGCGTTATAAAAAATCGTGTCGACGGCCTGATTGCCTTCGAGGTCGATGATGCGCAAGGTCTGGCCGCGCTGCAGTGCATGCAGCCACGGCTCACCCGCCGGCTGGTAGACATCGAGGATGGCGGTGGTGGTGTCTAGCTGGCTTTCGCACAAAGTCGTCATGGTCATCTCCTTAGCGGGTCGTCAGTTCGGTATTGGTGTAGCCGCGGCCGTTTTCGGGACACGACAGGCGGCAGATATCGTCGGCACCAGCAGGGCCGGAGGTAAAAGCGACGACGCTGATCTTGCGCGGCGCGTACACCGGATTCGGGTCCAGCGGATGCGGTGCGCTTGACAGCGCAATCAGCGTATCCATCTCGAAACGCAGTTCGACCAGACCGCCGGGCTTGCTGTTGCCGGGCACGAAGACGAAGCGGCCGTCGGCATCAACCACGACTTTCGAAAACAGGTTGATGTTGGGCACCAGATCGCGCAAGCCCAAGCCCCATTTGCCGATCTCGACCAGCAAGCTGTCCTGGCCATTGCGGAACATTGCATTGCGGTGTTCCTGATAACGCTGCACGCCGAACTTGGCCAGTACCGAGGCCGCCGTCGAGACACCGCACAACGGGTCGTGCCAGCCGACCGTGTCCGTCGGGATCGACGCCAGAATATTGCCCATGTCCGAATACAGCACGTGGCCGGCCGTCAGATGCGCGGTGTGCTGGGCTTTGAGCGTATCGGGTACGTTCAGGCGTTCGAGGCGTTCATCGGCGCGATACAGCAGCACCGCCATGTTGGCGCCGCCGTCAAGATCAGTGAAACGCAGCGTGGTGCCACGCTTGACCTTGTATGACCAGTGGCCACCGCCGGGGAAAGTTTCGCTCCAGAGGATGCTGGCAGGTTGCAGGTCGTGGCTCATGTTGGTTCTCCGGTGGTTTCGGCAATACGGGTGAGTTTTTCAAGCTGACCGAAATCGGTCTTGATGCCCGAGGTCTCGCGAATACGCGCCAGAATCTGGCGCTTGAGCGCCACAAATTCAGGGGCCAGCTTCAGGTCTTGTTCGCGATCGAGGCCGAACGGCACGTCGATGATCGAATCGATACGACCCGGTCGCGGTGCCATCACGACCACGCGTTGGCCGAGATACAGCGCTTCCTCGGCATCGTGGGTGACAAAAATGACGGTGGTTTTTTCGAGCAGATACACATGGCGGATCAGGTCGTGCATCACTTCGCGGGTCTGGGCATCAAGCGCGCCGAACGGCTCATCCATCAACAGCACATCGGGCCGCACCATCAACGCGCGGGCAATCGCGACGCGCTGCTGCATGCCGCCCGACAGTTCGGCCGGATAGGCGCCGGCGACATGGCCTAGTCCCATCAAGGAAATAAGGGCATCGGCGCGGCCACTGGCGACTTCGACATCGCTCGAACTGGCATCCTTGCAATGGAATTTCAGGCGGCGACAGAACTTGATGTTTTCGAGCACGGTCAGCCACGGATACAGGCTGTAACTCTGGAATACCATCGCGCGGTCGGGGCCGGCCCCGTCGACGTCATGGCCGTTGCAGAGGATGTCGCCCTCGGCATATTCTTCGAGGCCGCCGATAGTGCGCAGCAGCGTCGACTTGCCGCAACCGGAGGCACCGACCAGTGTGACGAATTCGCCCGGTGCGATATCGAGGTCGATATTCTGCAACGCGTGGGTCAGGCGGTCGCCCGCGCCATAAAATTTATTCAGACCGCGGATGCGGATTTTGGGGGGTGTCATGGTCATGGTGTCATTTCCCGATGTGGTGCCAGCCGAAGCAGCGGCGATGTAACCAGCGGAAAGTCTGGTCGGTCAGCAAACCGATCAGGCCGATCAGCAGGATGCCGGCGAAAATCTTGTCGGTCTGCAGGAAGCGCTGGGCTTTCAGGATCGAGAAGCCCAGGCCGGAATTGGCGGCCACCAGCTCGGCCACGACCAGATAGGTCCAGGCCAGTCCCATGGTCTGGCGCAGCGTGTCGAGCATGGCCGGACGGGCCGCCGGGATCAGCACCAGGCGCACGATTTCGCTGTTGGTCGCGCCCATCGTGCGGGCCGCTTCGACCGGCTGGTTCGGCACCAGCGCGATATCCTCGGCCAGCATCAGCACCATCTGGAAAAACGTCCCGACAAAGATCACGGTCAGCTTGGCGCTTTCGTCGATGCCAACCCACAGCATGATCAGCGGAATAAAAGCGACGGCAGGCAGGTAGCGGCTGAAATCGGTCAGTGGCTCGAGCAGTGCCCGCACCGGAGCGTAAGTGCCGATCATCACGCCGATCGGGATGGCCAGCAACGCCGACAACAGGAAGCCGCCGAACACGCGGCCCATGCTGACACCGACATCACTCATCAGGTCGTCGTTGAACAACCAATCGATGCAGCGCCGCAGCACCAGTTCGGGCGTCGGCAGGAAGACCGGATCAATTTTGCCGCTGGTCGACAGGATCAGCCAGAACAGGAACGGCAGCAGGAACCCGGTAATCGCCAGCGCTACGACGATGCGGTGCGGCAGTTGGCCGCGCACGGCCCAGCTGGAACGGCGGTTGCGGATCCGCTTATTAGTGGTTGGCACGGTGACGGGAAGCTCAGGCATGTGCGCTCCGCTTCGGATTACGTCGGGCGCGGCACAGGGCGGAAAAGGAAAAAATACAAGACATCGTGCAGCTCCAGGAGTCAGAAAAAAGTCGGAGAGGCGAGCGATCAACATCGAACGCTGTTCGACTGTGATGGCCTCCCGGGCTTTTATCCCTCCGTGTAGCTGACGTGGATCGCTTGCACGATGTCACCTCAGCCGGCTGCTCTCGGACCAGACATGTCGCCGTTATTATCTGGCGACACCGGAACCCTAGCGTCCATGCTCGAGTCGCAGTGTTGCTGCGCCTCTCGTTACGTTAGTACTAGCAACTATGGTGCCAACGATTTCAGGGGCGCAATCGCAGGCAATTGCGCTCAACCCCGGGCGTGCTGCCTGAATTGGCACTGCACTGGTGCAACCACGTCCTAATGTGCACTCTTAGAGGTCGCAGAATCGAGGCGGGAACGACAGACACGTCGTTGCCAATAGCAAAAAACGCATGGGTAAGGCGTTGAAGTAAAGTAACCATTAGTAAAACTTAATATGCTACCTTTGCTTTGCTTCTTCGATGCACTACCGAAACAGCCAGTGCGACATAGCCCGTCAAGACCATCAGGCAGACGAATTCATGTGCAAACACCAAGCTCACTGCAATTACCTGCGGCCCACTACGCGGAGATCCTGTCTTGCCGGCAGGCTTTCAGGTTGGCTTCTGGCCTTCCTGATCTTGTTGCCAGCGCAGGGGCATGCAGCGACAGCGCATTCCGACAGGGCACTGATCGTCAATAGCGAACAGGACTATCCGCCTTTTTCCATCGGCATGACTGACCCCGAAGCCGGCGGCTTCACGGTTGACCTGTGGAAGGCAGTGGCCGCCGAAGCCGGTCTGTCTTACGACATCCATGTGCACCCTTTCCATCAGATACTGCGCGAATTCCGCGAAAAAAAAGCCGATGTACTGATCAATCTCGCCATCTCCGACGAGCGCCGGCGCTTTGCCGATTTCACGGTGCCACATGTCGTCGTCAACGGTGCTGTTTTCGTGCGCAAGAATACCAACAACATCCGCAGCGAAAATGACCTCGCCGGCAAATCCATCCTCGTCGTCAATGGTGACCTGGCGCACGATTATGCAATCAGCCGGGGCTGGGAAAAACAGCTGGTACTGGTCAATACCGCCGCTGCCGGCCTGCAGTTACTGAACGCGGGGCAGCACGATGCCATGTTGCTCAGCAAACTGGCCGGCATGCAAACACTGCGTGCCAACCGGCTGGGTAACATCGAAGCACTGGGATTCAAAGCGGGCTTTGCGCAGCGCTTTGCTTTCGCGGTCCACAAAGGCGAGTCAGAACTGCTGGGGCGGCTCAATGAAGCGCTGGCGGTCACCAAGTCCAACGGCACTTACGACGCGCTATACCTGAAATGGTTCGGCGTCTATGAAGTCAAGGAGCTGCACCTCAGTGATTACCTGGGCACGATCGTCACGACGCTGGCGACCCTGTTGTCCGGCAGCGGCATCCTGTTTCATCGTCGGCAACTAGAACGCGCGCGCGCCAAAAATAAATATCGCAATCTGTATGACCAGTCCCCCGACATGTTCGTGACCGTCGATATCCATAGCAGCAAAATTATCGATTGCAACCAAACACTCTTGTCCATCACCGGCTTCACAAGATCGAACGTTCTCGGGCAGTCGGCGCTGACGCTCTGCGATCTCGGCAGCCGCGAGCTGGCCCGTGCGACATTCAAGCAATTTCTGGCAACCGATGAGCTGCCATATGTTGAGTTGCAGCTCCTTTGTCACGATGGCCGGGCCATTGATGTCGTCGCCTCGGCATCGACGGCGTTCGATGACACGGTTGCCGCCGCCACACGGCATCAATTGCTGCATCTCTCGCTGCATGACATCACTGAACGCAAGCGCGCCGACGAAGACCGGCGTATCGCCGCTACCGCTTTCGATTCGCACGAGGCGATGATGATCACCGATACCCACGCCGTCATCCTGCGGGTCAACAGTGCCTTCACCGGCATGACCGGTTACAGCCACGCCGACATTGTTGGCCACACGCCTTCGCTGCTGAAATCAGGACGTCATGACGCGGCATTTTTTGTAGCAATGCGCGACAGCCTCCTGCACGACGGCTCCTGGCGCGGCGAAATCTGGAACCGGCGTAAAAATGGCGAAATATATCCAGCCTGGATGAGCATCACTGGCGTGCGCGGCGGCGATGGCACCGTCACCCATTATGTCAGCTCGCAAAACGACATCACACTGCGCAAGGCCGCCGAAGAGGAGATCAGCCATTTGGCATTTTTTGATCCGCTCACTGAGTTACCGAACCGGCGCCTGCTCATGGACCGGCTACGGCATGCGCTGACAAGCAGCTTGCGCAGTGCGCGCGAGGGCGCGCTGATGTTCATCGATCTCGATAACTTCAAGCTGCTCAATGACACCCTCGGGCACGACGTGGGCGACTTGCTGCTGCAGCAAGTCGCGCAACGCCTGTCTTCTTGCGTACGCGACAGCGATACGGTGGCCCGCATCGGCGGGGACGAATTCATCGTGCTGCTGGAGCAACTCAGCGAGCACACCGGCGAAGCCGCCATCCAGACAGAGTCGATCGCTGAAAAAATACTGATGGCGCTTAACCAGACCTATGACCTGAACGGCCACCTGCATCACAGCACGCCGAGTATCGGTGTGACCTTGTTCGGCGAGCACAAAAATAACGAAACCGAAATCCTCAAGCGCGCTGATCTTGCCATGTATCAGGCCAAAGCAGCAGGACGCAACACGCTGCGCTTCTTCGATGTCAGTATCCAGAAATTGGTAGCCGCCCACTCGTCGCTGGAGGCCGAACTGCGCCATAGCTTACGGCAGGGCGAGATGGACTTGCATTACCAGGCTCAGGTCGACCGTACACACCACATCATGGGTGCCGAAGTACTGGTGCGCTGGCATCACCCCCGGCGTGGTCTGGTGCTGCCGGCCGAGTTCATTCCCCTGGCCGAAAAAAATGGACTGATCCATCCGATCGGACAATGGGTACTCGATAACGCCTGCCTTCAGTTGGCCATCTGGGCGGGTCAGCCGGCCATGGCGCACTTGACGATCGCGATCAACGTCAGTGTTTGCGAGTTCCAGCATCCGGACTTTGGCGCGAACATGCTGGCAACCATCGCGCGTACCGGTGCTAATCCGCAGCTACTCAAACTTGAAATTACCGAATCCTTGCTGCTCGCAGACGTCGAAAACATCATCCTGAAAATGACCACACTGCAATCCCATGGCATCCGTTTTTCACTGCATGACTTTGGCACAGGCTATTCGTCGCTGACGTACCTGAAACGGCTGCCGCTCGACGAGCTGAAGATCGACCGGTCGTTCACACGCGACATACTGACCGATCAGAACAACGCCGTCATCGTACGCACCATCCTCGCGCTGGGTCACAGCCGCGGCTTGTCGGTGATTGCGGAAGGGGTCGAAACCGAAGCGCAGTGTCACTTTCTGGCAGAACTGGATTGCCATGCCTATCAGGGATTCCTGTTCAGTCGGCCGCTAACGCTGCAGCAGTTCGAGCAACTGGCGGCGCAAGAGCACGCAAGTCTGTAGACAACGGAGCAAGTAGCACGGGGCGAGGCTGAGTGCAGACAGGCAAGTAACGCTCCGTAGTGCTGAACAGGTCGCCTGCAGACGGGACCATGTACTTAATAAAAAACTATTAGTTCGTCATTATCTGTTACCTTGTAGGTCGAATTTCTCCCGAGCATGTCGTCATCAGGGGGCCGTCAGGATTACCAGGCAAACGAACAAATGCGACGACTCCAGACTTATTGCAACTTCCCGCGATACACGACGTGGCGTATTTGTTGTCGGCAAGTAAGGTCCGGTTTGCTGCTGCTTGTTCTGGCTCTGCCGGTCGTGCTGGTACTGCTGGCAACGGCCGCCAACGCGGCGACACTGCCATCCGGCAACGCGCTGGCAGTCGACAGCGAACAGGACTATCCCCCTTTTTCCACCGGCATGACCGATGACACGGCAGGCGGTTTTACGGTCGATCTGTGGAAAGCGGTGGCCGAAGAAGCCGGCTTGCCATATACCCTGCATGTCCGTGCGTTCCACGAAGTCCTGAGCGACTTTCGTGCAGGCAAGGCCGATGTACTGATTAATCTGGCCATCTCCGATCAACGCCGCCGCTTTGCCGATTTCACGGTTCCGCACGTCATCGTCAACGGCGCGGTCTTTGTGCGCACGGGCACCACGGGGATTACCAGCGAGGACGACCTCGCCGGCAAGTCCCTCATCGTCGTCAATGGCGACCTGGCACACGACTATGCGGTGACGCGCGGCTGGGAAAAACAGCTGGTGCTGGTCAACACTGCGGCTGCCGGCTTGCAACTGCTGGCCTCCGGCCAACACGATGCGATGCTGTTGAGTAAGCTGACCGGTATGCAAACGCTGCGCGCCAAGCACCTGACGAATGTCGAGGCATTAAAATTCACGGCAGGCTTTTCGCAGCGCTTTGCCTTTGCCGTCCACAAAGGGGATGCCGAATTGCTGGGCCGGCTCAATGAAGCACTGGCGGTGACCAAAGCCAATGGCACCTACGATGCGCTGTACCTGAAGTGGTTCGGCATTTATGAAGGCCGGGAACTGCACCTGCGCGACTATCTCGGCACTGTCATTACGGCGCTGGCGGCGCTACTACTGGCTGGCGGCATCCTGTTCCATCGCCGGCAACTGGAACGCGCCCGCGCCAAAAACAAATACCGCGACCTGTATGACCATTCCCCCGACATGTTCGTGACGGCCGACGCCCTGATCGGCAACATCATCGATTGCAACCAGCGGCTGCTGGATGTGACCGGTTATGCGCGCCAGGACGTCATCGGGCATCAGGCGCTGATGCTATGTGATCCCGCCAGTACCGAACTGGCGCGCAAAACATTTACGCGCTTTTTGGGGGGCACTGACCTGCCGTATATCGAACTGCAATTGCGCTGTCACGACGGCCGTGTCATTGATGTCGTGGTTTCGGCCTCGACCGCATTCGATGATTCGGTCGTGGCCGCGACGCGGCACCGTTTGCTGCATCTGGTCCTGCATGACATCACCGACCGCAAGCGGGCCGATGAAGCCCAACGCATCGCCGCGACGGCATTCGAGTCGCACGAAGCGATGATGATTACCGATGCCCACCGCGTCATTTTGCGGATCAACTCGGCCTTCACCGAGACCACCGGCTACCATCCCGACGACATCCTCGGCAAAACCATGTCACTGCTGGAATCGGATCGTCATGCTCCAGCATTTTTCGTCGCAATGCAGGACAGCATACTGCGCGATGGCGCGTGGCGCGGCGAGCTCTGGAACCGGCGCAAGAACGGCGAACACTATCCGGCCTGGATGAGCATCACCGGTGTACGCGACCGCCACGGCGCCGTCACCCACTATGTCAGTTCGCACAGCGACATCACGCTGCGCAAGGCCGCCGAGGATGAAATCAGCCATCTGGCATTTTTTGATCCGCTCACAGAATTACCGAACCGGCGGCTGCTGATGGATCGTCTGCGCGGCGCACTGGCTACCAGTTTGCGCAGCGGCCAGGATGGCGCATTGATGTTTGTCGATCTCGACAATTTCAAATTGCTCAACGACACGCTGGGCCATGACAAGGGCGACCTGTTGTTGCAACAAGTCGCACTGCGACTACTGGACTGCGTACGCGACAGCGATACCGTAGCCCGCATCGGTGGCGATGAATTCATCGTGCTGCTGGAGCAACTCAGCGAGCAGTCCGGCACGGCAGCGCTCCAGACCGAAGCGATCGGCGAAAAAATTCTGGCCGCACTCAACGCCCCTTATGACCTGGCCGGACAGGTGCATCACAGTACGCCTAGCATCGGCATGACGCTGTTTGGCGAACATACGGGCGATGCCGCCGAACTGCTGAAACGCGCCGATCTGGCCATGTACCAGGCCAAGGCGGCCGGGCGCAACACGCTGCGCTTCTTCGATCCGAAAATC
>CANFED010000003.1 GCA_947445995.1 Oxalobacteraceae bacterium
ATCAACATCAACATCAACATCAACATCAACATCAACATCAACATCAACAACAACTGCCGATGGTAGGGTGCAATAACCGCAGGGCATTGCACCAAAAGCACAAGCCCCGCTCGCCAATTCCTACAAGCCCGACAACTTCCGCTTTCCCTTGCCATAGCTGCTGTCTTCCCAGATCACCCACTTGCCATCTTCGACCACGTACTTGGTGACGAGCGGCACGATGTTCTGGCGATGGTCATCGAAGGTGACCTTGCCGATGATGGTGTCGACATCCTTGGTGGCGTTGAGCACTTCGCGTACTTTCTTGCGATTCGGGCCGACCTTTTCAACCGCGTCGATGATCAGTTCGGCAGCCGCGTAGGCAAACGGGCCGTAGGCTTCCGGTGGTTCGCCAAATTTCTGTTGCTGGTATTTGGCGGCAAAGGTCAGGCCACCCGGCAGTTTTTCCCACGGTGCGCCTTCGAGAAATGACACGCTTCCCTCGGCCAGTTCCTTGCCGATACCCTGGATGTAGGCATCGGATTTGATGCCTGAGGTGCCTTCGAATTCGGCAGTGATGCCGAGCTTTTCCATTTGCGTGCGGATGCGTACGCCCAGCGGTGTGAGGCCGCCAAAGAAGACGACGTCAGGTTTCAGTTCGCGGATCTTGGTCAGTTCGCTGCTGAAATCCTGCTGGTCGGCGGTGACGCCAAAGGTGGCGACGACAGTGCCGCCATCTTTTTTCAGGTATTCGGAAAAGTACTTGTTATGGCCTTTGCCGTAGTCGGTGGTGTCGTGGATGATCGCAAACTTTTTGTAGCCGAGACCGGTCATGAACTTGGCGGCGACTTCGCTCTGGTTGACCATCGTGCCGTTGATGCGATGCACGTCCTTGTAGTTGTTGGCATAGGTGATGTCCGGCAGCACCGCGCCCCAGACCACGACTGGTAATCCGAAACGGTTGTAGACCCCGACCGTACCCATCGCCACGGCCGAGCAGTAGTGCGTGACGCCGGCGATGATGGCGTTGTCGGCGGCGACCTTGGTGGCGACTTGCACACCGACGTTCGGTTTGCATTCGTCATCCTGGACGACCAGTTCGTAGGTGTACTTTGATTTCGGATCGGCATTGCGCAAGCGGACGGCGAGTTCGGCCGAATTGCGTCCGCCGAGTCCGATCGACGACACGCCGCCGGTCAGCGGGCCGATGAACGCGATCTTGACCACATCCTTGGCCATCGCCGGAGCGGCCAGCAGGGCCAGTCCGATGGCGGCGGTCAGGGCCGATGTTTTTACTGCGGAAGGCATGGTGCGCACTGTTTTTCCCCTTGTGTGTAAAACATCCGAAATCATTTTTTTCAGTAAGCGCCTCAAAAATACGTGTGGTTTGCATAAAATTCAAGCGACTTGAATATTGCAATGCAATAGCCATGCCATCAAAAAAGCCGGGAAACGTCCTGATTTTTTGCTCGATGACGCATGTTGTGGTGCGTCACGGTCTGTCATGGTGCATCGCATCAAGGGATATCCTCGTCGTCACTAGCGGGAGCAAGCGTGGCGAGGCAGCGCCCAGAGGAAAAGGCTTCGTGATGCCGTTCGTCGATCCGGACAATCGCCAGCTGGCTTTAGCGCGTGCCGAACGCCTCGTCGAGCGACAGGACCTTGCCGGTATCGCAGGCATCATAGCCAGCCAGTGCATTGACGCTGGCGCGGTAGGCGTCGGAACGAATCACGCTCAGCACCCGGCGGATCAGCGGCAAGTCCATCGCGGTTTTTTCGATCGCAAAGAAATACCGTTCCTGGACCAGCGGAAGAAACGTCAGGCCAAAACGCTCGGCGGCCGTCTGCACGCCGAAGCCAACGTCGGCCATGCCGCTGGCAATATAGGCGGCCACTGCCGAATGGGTGAATTCGCTGCTCTGGAAATCGTTCACGGCAGCTATTGGAATGGCCGCATCGGCCAGCATCAGTTCGAGCAAGGCGCGCGTTCCGGAGCCGGCCTGGCGATTGACGAAGCGCACTTCGGGGCGTTGCAGGTCAGCCAGACTGGTGATCTGCAACGGGTTGTCGGGATTGACGAACAAGCCCTGGTGACGCATCGCCAGATGGATCAGGCAATGTTCCTTGTCTTTCAAGGTGCTCAGGTAACGCGCTGCGGCGCGACTTTCGAATGGCCCGAGTGGCACATGGAATCCCGCCAGATGACATTCGCGCCGGGCCAGCGCGGTGACCGCATCGGCGCTGTTGCGATAGCGCAGCTCGACGGGCAATTCCATTGCGCGCAATTGATTGATCAGTGCGGCTACGGCGAAACCGTGGCTGGCGTCGAGCCGCACGGCACCGGAGGTGTTGTCCGCCAGTTTTCCCAGTTCGCTTTCGAGTTCCGAGGCCAGGCTTTCCAGTGTCGGCGACAGGCGCGCCGCAATGCGACGGTCGGCCCATAACAGTTTGTGCGCCAGTGGCGACAGCAGCGTGCCGCGTCCGCGCTGGGTATGCATCAGCGGCTTGCCGAACAGGATCTCGGCATCCTTGAGTACGCCCCATGCGTAGCGATACGACACCTGAACGCTTTTCGCCGCTTGCGCGATCGAGCCGGTTTGCTCGACGGCGCGCAGCAAGTCAAGCAGGGCGGTGGTGTTGAGCGACTTTGCCGCGCCTTGCACGATTTCCCATTGCGGATGGATAGTGACTTTGAACATTGGGCAAACTCCGTGCTATTGATCTATCAAATATTCGGTGTTATTTTCCGGCGGGGGACTTGCGCAGGCTACAACAAAATATAAGCACTGCCAAGCATATGAAAACAATTTAGGGGACAGTGCGTATGTTTGATTTTTTAGCCAAGGAAAAAACCATCGCTGGTGCCGGCTTCAATCGCTGGCTGGTGCCGCCGGCCGCACTCGCAATTCATTTGTGTATCGGCATGGCCTACGGCTTCTCGGTGTTCTGGTTGCCGTTGTCGAAGGCTATCGGCATCAAGGATCCGATGGTGTGTGCGAAAGAGATGGGTTTCTTTGCCGAGCTGTTCGCCACCACGTGCGACTGGAAAATCTCGCTGCTGGGCTGGATCTATACGCTGTTTTTCGTTTTTCTCGGTTCGTCGGCGGCCGTCTTTGGTGGCTGGCTCGAACATGCCGGCCCGCGCAAGGCGGGTGTCGTGTCGGCGCTGTGCTGGTGCGGCGGCCTGGTCATTTCGGCTCTGGGGATTTATACCCACCAGATCTGGCTGATGTGGCTGGGTTCCGGCGTGATCGGCGGCATCGGGCTTGGCCTGGGTTACATCTCGCCGGTCTCGACGCTGATCAAGTGGTTTCCGGACCGGCGCGGCATGGCCACCGGCATGGCCATCATGGGTTTCGGTGGCGGTGCGATGATCGGTGCGCCATTGGCCGACATGCTGATGAAGTGGTATGCGACGCCGGTCTCGGTCGGGGTGTGGGAAACCTTTCTGACGCTGGCGGCGATTTATTTTGTATTCATGCTGGGCGGTGCGTTCGCGTACCGGGTGCCGCCATCGGGCTGGAAACCGGCCGGCTGGAATACCGCGAAGTCGCAGAACAGCAATGTGATGATTACCAACCGGCATGTGCATTTGTCGGTGGCCAGCAAAACCCGTACTTTCTGGTTATTGTGGGCGGTGCTGATGCTCAATGTGTCGGCCGGTATCGGCATCATCGGCATGGCATCGCCGCTGTTGCAGGAAGTCTTTGGCGGACGCCTGATCGGTGTTGGGCTGTCGTTCAATGAGTTGTCTGCAACCCAGAAAGGGCAGATTGCCGCGATCGCCGCCGGCTTTACGGGACTGCTGTCGCTGTTCAATATCGGCGGGCGTTTTTTCTGGGCATCGCTGTCGGATTACATTGGCCGCAAGTCGACGTATCTGGTGTTTTTCGCGCTGGGGTTTGCGCTGTACGCGTCGATTCCGTCGGCGGCCCATGCCGGCTTGCTAGGGGTGTTCGTGCTGGCGTTCTGCCTGATCCTGTCGATGTACGGCGGCGGCTTCGCCACGATTCCGGCCTATTTGGCCGACATGTTTGGCACCCAGATGGTCGGTGCGATTCATGGCCGCTTGCTCACTGCCTGGGCCACGGCTGGCGTACTCGGTCCGGTGCTGGTGAACTACATCCGCGAATACCAGATCGCCAATGGCGTGCCGAAAGCCCAGGCCTACGACGTCACCATGTACATCCTGTCGGGCATGCTGGTGCTGGGTTTTATCTGCAACCTGATGGTGCGGCCAGTCGCCGAGAAAGACTTCATGACCGAGGCCGAACTGGCCGAGGAGCGTCGTCTGGCACATGACCGTGCAGTGGCCGACCGTGTCGGCAGTGCCGCCACCAGCAACGACGTCAGCAGTCCGGTGGTGGTCGGACTGGCATGGGCTGCGGTCGGTATCCCGCTGGCGATCGGGGTCGGTATCACGCTACAGAAAGCGGCCATTTTCTTCAAGTAACCAAGTCATCATCATAGCGAGATCGCAGTGAAACACACCGTCATTCCCATCGCCGTTGCCGCGACCAGGCAACGCAAACGCGAAGCGCCGAAAGGCCGACGCGTCCAGCCACAAGCACTGGCCGAGGTACAGGCTTTGCTGGGCGATGCTTCCCGTCAGGCCGATTTGCTGATCGAGCATTTGCATCTGATCAACGATCGTTTTGGCCAGCTCGGCACGCCGCATCTGGCGGCACTGGCGCAGGAAATGCGGCTGTCGCAAGCGGCCGTGTACGAGGTCGCGACCTTCTATCATCACTTTGCCGTGGTGCGCGAAGACAGCGACGGTCAGATTGCCACGGCACCGTCGATCACGGTGCGGGTGTGCGATGGACTGTCCTGCGAAATGGCTGGTGCACGCGACCTGTTGACCCGCTTGCCAGCGCTGCTGGGCGCGGCGATCAGTGTCATCCCGGCGCCTTGCATCGGGCGCTGCGAACAGGCACCGGTCGTGGTGGTCGGCCAGTTGCCGCTGCCACACGCCGATGTTGATCAGGTGGTTACCGCCGTGCAGGCCGGGACAGTGGTGCATGAACCGGCACCCTACATCGACCTGGCAGCCTATCGTGCTCATGGCGGTTACCGCTTGCTGGCTGATTGCGTCAGTGGTGCGCGTGCGCTGGAATCGGTTATCCAGACGATGGAAAATTCGGGATTGCGCGGTTTGGGCGGTGCCGGTTTTCCGGCCGGTCGCAAATGGCGCATTGTCGGTGCCGAAGCCGGTCCGCGCTTGATGGCGGTCAATATCGATGAAGGTGAGCCAGGTACGTTCAAGGACAGGACCTATCTGGAGCGTGATCCGCACCGTTTTCTGGAAGGCATGCTGATCGCTGCGTGGGCGGTCGGCATTGGCGACATCTACATTTATTTGCGTGACGAATACCATGCTTGTCGAGCACTGCTGGACACCGAACTGGCGCGACTGCGCGCCGATCCGCCAATGGCCGATATGCCGGCGATCCATTTGCGGCGCGGTGCCGGTGCGTATATTTGTGGCGAAGAATCCGCGATGATCGAATCGATCGAAGGCAAGCGCGGCTTGCCGCGTTTGCGACCACCGTATGTGGCGCAGGTCGGCCTGTTCGGACGGCCTACGCTGGAGCACAATTTCGAGACACTGTACTGGGTGCGTCGCATCCTCGAAGAGGGGGCCGACTGGTTCGCCAGTCACGGTCGTCATGGTCGCAAGGGCTTGCGCTCCTTTTCGGTATCGGGCCGGGTCCGGTTGCCGGGTGTGCATCTGGCACCTGCCGGGATCACGATCCAGGAACTGATTGATGAACATTGCGGCGGCATGCAGGAGGGCCATGATCTGTATGCGTATTTGCCGGGCGGTGCCTCTGGTGGCATTTTGCCGGCGTCGATGAATGCGATTCCGCTGGATTTCGATACCTTGCAGGAGCATGGCTGCTTCATCGGTTCGGCGGCCATCGTGGTGCTGTCGCAGCATGATACGGCGGTCAACGCGGCGCGCAACCTGATGCGTTTCTTCAAGGAAGAGTCGTGCGGCCAGTGCACACCGTGCCGTGTCGGTACAGCCAAGGCATTGGCACTGATCGAACAACCGCAATGGGATGTCGATTTGCTGGCCGACTTGTCGAGCGTGATGCGGGATGCGTCGATTTGCGGACTGGGGCAGGCCGCGCCGAATCCTATCGATTGCGTGGTGCGATATTTTCCGCACGAACTTACCAACGGAGTAGCAGCATGAATGCGATCACCCGCCATGATTTGTCGGCCATTGACGTGCCGATGGTCGAGTTCACCATCAACGGTCGCACGGTGAGCGCGCGCAGCAATGAAACGCTGATTGAAGTGGCTGATCGCGAGGGTATCGAGGTGCCGCGCCTGTGCTACAAACCGGGCCTTGAAGCGGTCGGCAATTGCCGCGCCTGCATGGTCGAGATCGACGGTGAACGTGTGCTGGCACCGTCGTGCTGTCGCGCGCCCAAGGCCGGCATGGTCGTCACTACCGACAGTGCGCGGGCGCTGAAAGCGCAGCAGATGGTGCTCGAGATGCTGCAGTCCGATATGCCCGAAACGGCGTACACGCGTCATAACGAAGTCGATCAGTGGGCGCTTAAACTGGCGGTCGGCAAACCGCGCTTTGCACCACGCGAGGCCGTGCGGCCCGATTATTCGCATCCGGCCATGACGGTCAATCTCGATGCCTGCATCCAGTGCACCCGCTGCGTGCGGGCCTGTCGCGACGAACAGGTCAATGATGTGATCGGACTGGCCTTTCGTGGCAGTCATGCCGAAATCGTTTTCGACATGGGCGACCCGATGGGCGCGTCGACCTGCGTGGCTTGCGGCGAATGCGTGCAGGCGTGCCCGACCGGTGCACTGATGCCGGCGCGCGATGCTGCGCTGGCCGTACCCGACAAGCAGGTTGATTCGGTCTGTCCGTATTGCGGGGTGGGTTGCCAGCTCACGTACAACGTCAAGGACAACAAGATCCTGCATGTCGAAGGACGTGATGGTCCGGCCAATCACAAGCGCTTGTGCGTCAAGGGGCGCTACGGTTTCGATTACGCCCAGCATGCGCAGCGTTTGACGGTGCCGCTGATTCGTCGCGCCGATGCGCCCAAGCGGGGTGATTTTTCGATGGACCCGGATCGGGTCTACGAGGTGTTTCGCGAGGCCAGCTGGGAAGAAGCGCTCGACCTGGTGGCCAGTCAGTTTGTCACCATTCGCGATACGCACGGCAAGAAGTCACTGGCCGGTTTCGGTTCGGCCAAGTGCAGCAACGAAGAAGCCTATCTGTTCCAGAAGCTGATACGCACCGGCTTTGGCTCGAACAATGTCGACCATTGCACACGCTTGTGCCATGCGTCGTCGGTGGTGGCGCTGCTCGAAGGAATCGGCTCGGGCGCGGTATCGAATCCGGTGATGGATGTGACCAAGGCCGATGTCGTCATCGTCATTGGTGCCAACCCGACGGTGAACCATCCGGTTGCCGCCACCTGGATCAAGAATGCGGTGCGCAACGGCACCCGGTTAATCATGATGGATCCGCGGCGCTCCGACCTGTCGCGGCTGGCGCATCGCTTCCTCCAGTTCAAGCCCGATACCGATGTCGCCTTGCTCAATGCAATGATGCATGTGATCGTGCATGAAGGACTGGTCGATCAGGAGTTCATTGCCGGTCGCACCATCGGCTACGAGGAATTGAAGGCGAATGTCGAGGGCTACAGTCCCGATCTGATGGCACCGATTTGCGGTGTCGAGGCCGAGACGATCCGCTACGTCGCAAGGTTGTATGCGACGTCGAAAGGCTCGATGATACTGTGGGGTATGGGGATTTCCCAGCATGTGCATGGCACCGACAATGCGCGCTGCCTGATTGCGCTGGCACTGATGACCGGGCAGATCGGCCGGCCCGGTACCGGCCTGCATCCGCTGCGTGGCCAGAACAACGTGCAGGGGGCGTCGGATGCCGGTTTGATTCCGATGATGTACCCGGATTACCAGCGCGTTGACAATCCGGCGGCCATCGCCAAGTTTGAACAACTGTGGGGTGTACCGCTCGACCGGCAGCCGGGACTGACCGTGGTCGAAGTGATGAATGCGATCAAGGCTGGCGGCGTGCGTGGCATGTACATCATGGGTGAAAATCCGGCCATGTCGGACCCGGATGCGAACCATGCGCGTGAAGCGCTGGCGGCGTTGGATCATCTCGTCGTGCAGGATATTTTTCTGACCGAGACGGCTTACCTGGCCGACGTGATTTTGCCGGCCACGGCCTTTCCGGAAAAAACCGGCAGCTTTACCAACACCGACCGGCTGGTGCAAATGGGTCGTCAGGCACTCGATGCGCCGGGACAGGCGCGCCAGGATTTGTGGATCATCCAGCAGATTGCCGCACGGATGGGCTTGGACTGGCAGTACGACAGCGTGGCTGACGTCTTCGAGGAAATGCGCAGTTGCATGCCCAGTATTGGCGGCATGCGCTGGGAGCGTCTGGAGCGTGAGCAAGCCATCACCTATCCGTGCGAGAACGAGGGCGATCCCGGTCAGCCGGTAGTGTTCACCGACCACTTCCCGACGGCCAGCGGCAAGGCGCGTTTTGTTCCGGCCGACATTATTCCTGCCAATGAACGTCCCGACGCCGACTATCCGCATGTGCTCATCACCGGTCGCCAGCTGGAGCATTGGCATACCGGTAGCATGACGCGTCGTGCAGCGGTCCTCGACGCGCTGGAGCCCGATCCAGTGGCACAGATCCATCCGCTCGACCTCGCCGCCCTCGGTGGCGAACCGGGCGATGTGATTACGCTGGAATCGCGGCGCGGGCAGGTGACGTTGTATGCGCGGGCGGATGATAGTTCGCCACGCGGTGCGATCTTTGTGCCGTTCTGTTACTACGAAGCCGCAATCAACAAGTTGACCAATTCGGCCCTCGATCCATTTGGAAAAATCCCGGAGTTCAAGTATTGTGCAATTCGGATGCGGCTTGGGGGTATCATCTCGGCGCAGACAAGTTATGGTGGCGGGCAAATTCTGGCCAGCCGCGATGTTTGATGCAACTTCGGATGCCGATGCTGGTCGACCACCAGCGGATTGCGAACCTGGTTCCTGCAAGGTCATGACGTTGTCGGGTTTGACGTGCGCTGCACTGCAACACGATCGCCATGCAGAAAACCGCACCTTTTCATCAAGCGCTGATGCTAAAATCCGCGCTCATCTTCCCTTGGAGTCCTCATGAATAAAACTGAACTGATCGATGCCATCGCAGCTGATTGCGATCTTCCTAAAACTGTTGCCCAGCGCGCACTCGAATCCATCTTGTCGAATGTGATTCAGGCCGTCGTCAATGGTGATTCGGTACAGCTGATCGGTTTTGGCGCTTTTGCTTCCGGTAGCCGCGCAGAGCGTACAGGCCGCAATCCGCGCACTGGCGAAGAGATCAAGATTGCTGCTGCGAAAACGGTCAAGTTTTCTGCTGGCAAAGCGTTCAAAGACGCCGTCAACAAGTAATTCGCGGTTTCCGCAGAAAACGCCTATCGCCGATAGGCGTTTTTTTTGCGATTTTTTTCTGCCGCGAGTTGTTACTTGCCTGCGAAACTGGCTTTGTGTCTGGCAATGGCTTCATCACAGTGGGCGCAAGGCTCCCAGGGAATGCAGTCATGATCCAGCGCCAGATATTTTTCTCCGGTAATCGTTAGTCCGACCTCCATCATCGAGGCTCCTTTCATAACGCTTTTGCCCGCGCTGCTGGCGCTGCTGGCCGCGGCTTGCGGATGCCATTTTTCAAATAGTGCGCTGTTGGCACCGTCAGGTACGTACCACTTCTTTTGCGCTGCATTCCAGCGCGCACCCAGTGCTTTGGCCTGGTCTTTTTCAGCAAATGGTACGGTCAAAAATATCATGATGATTCGCTTGATGAGAGTGATCTGGAACGGATGATTAGGCGCGAAGTCTACTTGGACGTGCAGGGTATAGGCAACTGCGAAGCAAATTCTGCAATGATGTAGTAACTTACAGAGGCGGAAAGTCGCATTTTTATTTTACCGTTCGACTATCCAAAAACAGATCAGACTGTGCCAGGACGGACGCCACTTCAGGTTTTGCAGTTGTAATAGTCTGTGTCGCTGCCCTGTATTTTTCGGGTCGGTCGTTATATTGATTACCATACCTGTGTGTTAATGCTGCCATATCTGGCACTCACACGGGATTCGAGGAGTACCTTATGTTGATTCGAAAATATGTTTCAGTCTTGCTAGTCACATTTGCCGCTATCAGCGCGACGGCACATGCCGGTGACCGCGGTGTCGATACGGCAGTGGGTGCAATCTTTGGTGCCGCCATTGGTAGTTCGGTCGGCGGCCGCGATGGGGCGATCGTGGGTGGGGTGCTCGGTGCTGCAGTGGGTGCCAGCGCCAACAATAATCACTATCAAGGGCGCGCAACGTATTACCAGTCAGCGCCTACCTACTACCAGCCTCAACCGACGTACTACCAGCCGCAGCCGACTTATTACCAGGCTAGTCCTACGTACTATCAGACGCAGCCGACTTACTACCAGTCGGCACCAGCCTACGTGACTCCTGCAACGATTTACGTTCAGCCGTCCTATCGCGGTAACGAGTGGCGGGATCGTCAGGAATGGCGAGAGGAGCGCCATGAACGGAACTGGCGTCACGGTGATGATTGGCGTGGACGCGATGGTGATCGCCGCTGATTGATCAAGCAAGGTCTGGCAGCGTCAGCCATCAAGGGCTCGGTGCATCGCTGCACCGGGCCCTTGTGTTATTTAAATTGTTGGAACATCCGGTTCTCGCTTGAGATAAACTCCTTGCGCATTGTTTCCAGGAAGAATCCATTTGCTTTATCTTATTCCCATGTCGGCATGGTTGCGCGTGACCAGTTTCGGTGATTCCATCGTGACGGTTCCAGCGGCTGCCGCGATTATTCTCTGGTTGATATCTGGCCGTGCCTGGCGCATGGCAGGATGGTGGATAGTCCTATTTGGTGCTGGCATGACACTCGTGGTCGCGACCAAAATTGCCTTCATTGGTTGGGGTGTCGGTGTTGCTGCCATCGATTTCACAGGGATCAGCGGACATGCGATGCGTGCCACTGCGGTGTTGCCCATCATCGGTTGCCTGGCCTTCAACGGGAGTCGTCAAAAGGGCCGGTTGGCCGGCTTCGCTGCCGGACTCGGTATCGCCCTGCTGATCTCCGTATCCCGTGTCGTGGTTGATGCGCATTCTGTCTCTGAAGCCGCCAGCGGTGCCTTGCTCGGGACGGCAATCAGCTGGATGTTCATGCGCATTACCGCATCGGTAATACGGCCGGCGATTAATGGCTGGCTTCTCGTGCTGTCGCTGACCGGATTATTCTGGGTGTCATTTGCCGAGCCAGCACCAACCCAAGAAATATTGACCGAACTTGCTCTGAAGCTGTCAGGGCACGATCGGCCGTTCACGCGTGCTGATTGGGTTGTACAGTCGCATTCCGGGTCATAGCGCGATCGATCCGCATAGCCATGCAACGGGTGAACCGCTTATACTTTCCAACATGCCCGCCAGACTGTTTCCGCAGTCGGCTTTATCAGGAGAGACCGCATGTTTCTGGATCACCCCACCATTACCGCAACGAGCGCCAGTACCGAGCCTGATCGTATCGAACGACTCAATCGGGTTTATGGCTATGTGGTTGGACTCGCCGACTACTTTCAGAATCCTGACTTCATTACCAAAATCTGGCAAATCCATGATCACAAGGGAACTTTGCTGGTAATTTGGCTATCGCAGCCGAGCGATGCCGAAAAAGGTTATTTTGAAAAAGCCTGGGCCAGCAAGCTAGGCGATAGTTCCAACAGCGTTGAACATGAAATGAAAGGCGTGAAGGCCTAGATGCGCGTTGCGAAAAACCCCCGGAGTAGGCAGTTTTCGACACAAGTCATTACAATAATCCCCACGGCGGCAACATCGGTTCTGCCTTGCCAACTTACACTAACCAAACAAAAACACTGGGGGAATTATGAAAAAATCACTTAAGGTCACGGCGGCTCTTTTACTGGCAGGCGCGTTTTCTGGCGGAGTGTCTGCAGCTGATTTCGAAGATACTGCCCGCGTAGTGCGGGTCGTTCCGCAAGTCGAGCAATTCAATCAACCGCAGCAAGAGTGCCACAATGAATATGTTCAGGCACAACGGCAGGAGCGCAATTTCGGCGGCTCCATCATTGGCGGTCTGGCAGGTGGCTTGCTAGGTAATCAGGTCGGTGGCGGTAGTGGCAGGACCGCAGCAACGGCAGCCGGTGCAATCGCAGGTGCCATCGTTGGTGATCGGGTTGAGAACACCAACCAGCAACCGTCGGAACAAGTCGTGCGCCAATGCCGTACAGTCGATAACTGGCAGTCACGCACCAATGGGTATGCGGTCACGTACGAATACAATGGCCGTACTTACACCAGCGTGATGCCTTACGATCCTGGCGAACGGCTCCGTCTCCGGGTTTCGCTAACGCCCCGCAATTAACGCACTTTGAATGAGTACCTCGGAAAACCCGTGCACCGCAAGCTGCACGGGTTTTTCATGTTTTAGTTTCAGCAGTAGCATGCTTGTTTTGATCGGCGGAATCGACTTCGCGGGACATAGCCGGTAGACTCTGCCCCTTTTCCGCAGGAACGTCTCATGGCCAGCAATCACGATTTACCTCACACCGATGCAGATGCCACGGCTGAACCGTCTCCTGCAGAACCACGCAATGTCTCTGCGGAGCTCATTCGCAGGGAAGGCGGACGCCGCCGCACCTTTGGCATTATTTCTCACCCCGATGCCGGCAAAACCACGCTGACCGAAAAATTGCTGTTATTTTCAGGCGCGATTCAGCTCGCCGGTACCGTGAAGGCCCGCAAGAGCGGCCGCCATGCCACTTCCGACTGGATGGAAATTGAAAAGCAGCGCGGCATTTCGGTCGCCAGTTCCGTCATGCAGTTCGAATATCGCGACCATGTCGTGAATCTGCTCGACACGCCAGGTCACCAGGATTTTTCTGAGGATACTTACCGCGTGCTGACCGCAGTAGACTCGGCGCTGATGGTGATTGACGCGGCCAAGGGTGTCGAGACACAAACCATCAAGTTGCTCAATGTCTGCCGCATGCGCAGTACGCCGATCATCACGTTCATGAACAAGATGGACCGGGAGACGCGCGATCCGCTCGAACTGCTCGATGAACTGGAGTCCGTGCTGGACATCCAGTGTGCGCCGGTGACCTGGCCGATCGGCATGGGCAAGGCGTTTCGTGGCGTCTACCATCTGTTGCGCGACGAGATTTTGCTTTTTACACCGGGCGATGCGCGCGCCGACCAGGAATTCGAAGTCATCAAGGGCATTGATAATCCGCGCCTTGCCGAGATGTTCCCGCGCGAGATAGAGCAGCTCAAGATGGAGGTCGAACTGGTGCATGGCGCTTCCCACCCATTCGACGTTGCCGCATTTCTGGCGGGTACGCAGACACCAGTTTTCTTTGGTTCAGCGATCAATAATTTTGGTGTGCGGGAAATTCTCAATGCCCTGCTGGATTGGGCACCTGCGCCGCGTTCGCGCGATGCGAGCGTGCGTTCGGTCGAGCCGAGCGAAACGCCTTTTTCCGGATTTGTGTTCAAGATCCAGGCCAACATGGACCCGGCACACCGTGACAGGATTGCTTTCTTGCGTGTTTGCTCCGGGCGCTTCGAGCGCGGCATGAAAATCAAGCATCTGCGATTGAACCGCGAAATCAAAGTGTCGAACGTCGTGACCTTCATGGCCGCGAGCCGCGAACAAGTCGAGGAAGCCTACGCCGGAGATATCATCGGTTTGCCGAACCACGGCAACATGCAGATTGGTGACAGTTTTTCAGAAGGCGAGCTATTGCAGTTCACCGGGATTCCCTATTTTGCGCCGGACTTTTTCCGCTCGGTACGCATCCGCAATCCGCTAAAGATCAAGCAACTGCACAAAGGCTTGCAGCAACTTGGCGAAGAAGGTGCCGTGCAGGTCTTCAAGCCGGTGCACACCGGCGAACTGATTCTGGGTGCGGTTGGTGTGCTGCAGTTTGAAGTAGTGGCCAGTCGCTTGCTCAATGAGTATGGCGTCGACGCCGTATTCGAAGGCACCAGTATCAGTAGCGCGCGTTGGGTCACGGGCGAAGACAAGCGCGCGATTGCCGATTTCGAGAAGTCGGCTGCCGGCCACAATGTCGCTTACGACGCGGCTGGCAATATGGCGTATCTGGCAACCTCAGGCGTCAATCTCAGGCACACTCAGGAGCGCTGGCCGTTGCTGACTTTTCATGCCACGCGCGAACATGCCGTCAAGCTTGAATAAAACAACTTTTCGCTACACTAAAAACAAAAAATACTTTTTGCGGTATTTCGATGATCTGATTTAGATCAATCGGTTTGTCGCGTATTTTTCCTATACTTGTGTGCCCGTGACCGACATGCAGTAGGGAGGTATCTGTCGCTGGTGAGAATTTACCTATTCAAACCCGTGCCACCATAAAGCGGGTGGCAGGCTTCAGGAGTCGTCATGCTCACTGCCACCTATTCGTTGCTTGCCATCCGGTTCGAGCAAAAAAATGCGGGCTCGATACTCGCCCGACTCCGGCAATGTTTGCATTCAATTCAGCGCAAGAAAGAGTGCGTTGATCAGCCGACATTGGTGTCAATGATCCGTCAGTTGCAGCACTTCGATCAGTACCTCCATGCACGCAAGTTAGAGAGGCATGTCATTCCTGTTCTCTGTTGCGCGACCGACGACGCCGACTTGCTGGTGGAAGAGCTTGAAATGCTCAGTCTTTCGGCCCGGCGCAGTTTGTCGTCGCTGCAAAATTATTTGCCTCGCGGCGCGAGTGGCGGCGACCACCAGACCTTCTTCTCGGCTGCGGAGCACTATTGCGAGAGCATGTCCCGGCGGCTGGCAAAAGAAGACGAATCCCTGATGCCTGTGGTCGGGGCGTTGCTCAACAGGGAGGACTGGTTTGCATTGGGCGCACGATTCCTGACAGAAGACGGCGAAAAATACACGTTGCGCAGCGGCATGCCGCCGGTGCATCTGACGACGGTTATTCCCGACGAAAGTACCGTGACGAATTGATGCTCTAGCGATGGTGTTTTACTGCTTGCGCACTTGCCGGATTGTAGGCATGGTGTTTTGACTTGTACGAAGTGCGCCCTGGCATGCCAAAAATATTTAATTTCCCTCGATTTTCCTTGCGTGACCTGTTCGCTACGGCAGCGCCGACAATCATCGCCATCGCCGTGGTGGGCATGCTTGTCTATTTGCTGGCAAATCCATCGCCGCCATCGAGCGTGACGATGTCAACAGGGCAGGAAAATAGCGCTTACGAATTGATCGGAAAAAAATATGCAGCCGAATTGGCGCGACAGCATATCAAGGTCAATCTGAAACCGTCGTTAGGATCGCAGCAAAATCTGCAACGTCTGATGGATCCGAATTCAGGTGTGGATATCGGCTTCGTTCAAAGCGGCTCGACCGAGCAGGATGATGCCGAGCGACACGGACTCATTTCACTTGGCAGTCTGTTTACTGAGCCAGTCTGGCTATTTTATCGGGATACCCACGACATCACCCAGCTGAACCAGTTGAAGGGACTGCAAATTAATGTCGGTCCCGATGGCACCGGAGTACCCCAGTTATTCAAGAAACTGCTATCGGTCAACGGTATCGAACCAGCCGATCTGACGCTGGGAATACTGGAGAACACACCTGCAACCGTGGCGCTGCTTGAGGGAACCATCGATGGCATGGTCTTTAGTTCTTCGCCGGATGAATTGCTGATTCAGATGCTGCTGCAGACACCCGGTATCAAGTTGTTTGACTTTACGCAGGCTGAGGCTTACTCGCGGCGCTTCCCTTTCCTGTCGCATGTCGTGCTCCCGCGCGGCATCGTTGATCTGGGGCGCGACTTGCCATCGCGCGATTATCAGCTCATTGCGCCTACCGCAACCTTGGTTGCGCGTGCCTCGATTCATCCGGCACTGATCGATCTGTTTATTCAGGCGGCGACGAACATCCACGGCAGCGCCGGCTGGTTTCAAAAGCGCAATGAGTTCCCGACGGCTAATTTCACCGAAGTTCCGGTTGTGGCCGCTGCATCAAAGTTCTACAAAACGGGCCCTTCCTTCTTGCAGAATTATTTTCCGTTCTGGTTGTCCAGTTTCATGGAGCGCATGTGGGTCGTCGTTGTTGCCGTCGGTGCTCTCTTCATTCCACTGTCACGCATCGTGCCGCCGTTGTACGTATGGAAGGTGCGTTCGCGGGTGTATCGCTGGTACGGCCAGTTGCGGGCAGTGGAACAGGCCATTGAAGAAGTGGCACCACTCCAGCGCCAGGAAGTGTACGCCAGCCAGCTCGGTCGTCTCAACCAGATCGAGGAAAAGGTCAACCAGATTTCGATCCCGCTATCGTTCGCCGAAGAGTTGTACGGTTTGCGCAGTCATATCAACTTTGTGCGAACGCGCATAGTCGGTTTGCAGCAAATCGCAAGTGGCTAAGCACCTATCCACGGCAAACCTGCCTTGCACCAGCCAGCGACCATCTTGCGATGACCGTCTGCATCGCGGTCGCCTTCGAAGCCCTCCAGAATATCAAAGCAATGAAGATAGCCGGACTCGGTTGCCAGTTTCGCTGCGTGGCGCGAGCGCACACCGGAGCGGCACAGGAACACAATGATGGTTTCCTCGTTGGTCGAAGCACGGAGTTCGTCCATGAAGTGAGGATTCGGCACCGATCCCGGATACAGGCTCCACTGCACGCTGAGGTGCTGATGTTCTGCAATGCTGACCTTGCCAACCCAGTCGCGTTCGGCATTGGTGCGGACATCAACCAGCCGGACTTCGGGATTTGCTTTCAGTAATTCGAACGCCTCGACCGGCGTGACAGCTCCGGCATAAGGCAAAGTATTGTGTTGACCGCGCTCTCGGGCAATGGTCAATAATTTTTCGGGCGATGTCATCTCTAAATTCCAATCATGAACGGTTGTCGGGGAACGTAGAACAAGTCTGTTTTAGTTGGTGCATTTTCCGAGGGATAAAATATAAATGCACCAATATAAAAATTTCAAGGTGATTTAGGCACCATTGTGGTGTCACTCCCTCGGGTGCCGGTGACCTAAAAAGCAAAGAGTTTGCCGGATACCCCTGCATCTTGCCGGGTTCTGCAAGAATTAGGTGAGCTGCAATTCGTACTAGCGGTGGCATGGAACCTGCTATGGAATCTGCTATTATTTCACGCTGAGTTTTGGGACGTACGTAGCTTGCTGTTGACTACTTTCGCATGCAATCATTCGGTTCACGACCACTTCGCATATTTTTACTTTATTGATCTATCAGAGGAGATACGCATGGCAATGACGGCAGCAGAAGTACTGAAAATGGCGAAAGACAACGAAGTCAAATTCGTTGATTTCCGCTTCGCCGATACACGCGGCAAAGAACAGCACGTAACGGTTCCGGTTTCCCATTTTGATATGGACAAGTTTGAGTCGGGTCATGCATTTGACGGTTCCTCCATCGCTGGCTGGAAAGGCATTGAATCCTCCGACATGATCCTGATGCCGGACCCAAACACCGCAAACATCGATCCATTCATGGAAGAAACCACGATGTTCATGCAGTGCGATGTCATCGAACCATCTGATGGCAAAGGTTACGACCGTGATCCACGTTCGATCGCCAAGCGCGCTGAAGCCTACCTGAAATCCTCCGGCCTTGGCGACACCGCCTATTTCGGTCCTGAGCCAGAATTCTTCATCTTTGACAGCGTACGCTGGAAGATCGGCATGGACGGTTGCTTCGTCAAGATCGATTCCGAAGAAGCATCATGGAGCACTGGCGAAAAATTCGAAGGCGGCAATACCGGCCATCGTCCAGCCGTCAAGGGTGGTTACTTTCCGGTTCCTCCGGTCGACAGCATGCAGGACATGCGTTCGGAAATGTCGCTGATTCTCGAAGGCATGGGTATCCCGGTCGAAGTGCATCACCACGAAGTCGCTGGTGCAGGCCAAAATGAACTCGGTACCCGTTTCTCGACACTGGTCGAGCGCGCTGACTGGACCCAGAACCTGAAATACGTGGTCTGGAATGTTGCTCACACATACGGCAAGACGGCAACCTTCATGCCTAAGCCTATCGTTGGTGACAACGGTTCGGGCATGCACGTCCATCAATCGATCTGGAAAGATGGCAAGAATCTGTTCGCTGGTGACGGTTATGCCGGTCTGTCCGAGTTTGCGTTGTACTACATCGGCGGCATCATCAAGCACGCTCGTGCGCTCAATGCGATCACCAATCCAGGCACGAATTCGTATAAGCGTCTTGTTCCTGGCTTCGAAGCACCGGTCAAGCTCGCTTATTCGGCTCGTAACCGTTCGGCTTCCATCCGTATTCCGCATGTGCCGAACCCGAAAGGTCGTCGCATCGAAACACGTTTCCCGGATCCTCTGGCCAATCCCTACCTGTGCTTCTCCGCGCTGATGATGGCCGGTCTGGATGGCGTGCAAAACAAAATCCATCCAGGCGAAGCCGCCTCGAAAGATTTGTATCACTTGCCGCCAGAAGAAGACGCATTGATCCCGACCGTCTGTTCGTCGCTTGAGCAAGCGCTTGAGAACCTGAACAGCGATCGTGAGTTCCTGACGCGTGGTGGTGTATTTAGTGACAGCATGATTGATGCGTATATCGAACTGAAAATGCAGGAAGTCACACGCTTCCGCATGACCACGCATCCAGTTGAATTCGATATGTACTATTCGATGTAAGACGTCGACAAGTTGACGTGCAGTCCAAAGAAGGGCGAGATATTCTCGCCCTTTTTTACATTCTGCAGCGTGGCTGTGTCGTATGCGGCGTACCGTCCTGAACATCGTTTGTATTGGTCAGCCTCTTGTCCTAAACTAAGGGTCCGTGTCATCAGTTCCCCAAATGAAATTTATGAAACTCCCCGTCTTAGGCCTCATCCTCTTTTCGCTATGTATGCAGCAGGCGCATGCACAGAGTGAAGTATTCCTGTGTGTCGATGAGCGCGGCAACAAGGAATACAAGAACACCGGCACCACCAGAGGTTGCAAAAAAATCGATTTGCCAGGCATGACAATCATTGCGACGCCGAAGCGATCGCCTGTGGCGATTTCCGGTACGACGACCAAGGGTGACGCGGGCGATTTCCCAAAAATAGATAGCGGTACTCAAAAAGCGCGTGACAGTGACCGTCGCCAGATTCTGCTCGATGAACTGAAATCTGAAGAGGGCAAACTGGCTGGGTTGAAAAAAGACTACAGCGGCGGTGAGCCAGAGCGGTTAGGTGATGAAAGCAACTACGCCAAGTATCAGGCGCGCGTGGCTGGCATGAAAGAAGAAATCGGCCGTACCGAAAAAAATATCGAAGCCCTCAAGCGCGAACTCGGCAATCTCAAGTGATGCCGGAACGTGTCTCAACCGGGCCGCGTAACGTGGCCTGCCTGTCTGGATCATCGTGAAAATTCCCTTTAATTCTGTTGCCGGTCTCGACTTGCTGGCCTCCGCTGTCGTCATTCTCGATGCCGAGGGGCGTATTTCTTACGCCAATGCTGCTGCTGAAAACATGCTGGAAAGCTCCTTTCGCTTGTTGGAGCAGCATCTGTTGTTCGAACTGTTCGTCAACGGCGACAAGCTTGAAACCGTCTTCAGGCAAGCGGTTGCCCATGAGTTCGCCGAAAAGCGGCAAGACCTGACGCTGCAACGCATCGGGCGCGAATCATTACAAGTCCATGTGGTGGTCACTGCACTCGATAATCCGGATTCGCCGGTACTCATCGAGATGCGTGAAAACGTCCAGCAACTCAAGCTTGACCGCGAAGAGCGACTGCTGGACCAGAGCCAGGCGAACAAGGAGTTAATCCGCAACCTTGCGCACGAAATCAAGAATCCGCTAGGCGGCATCCGTGGTGCGGCCCAATTGCTCGAACTCGAGTTGCCGGAGCGGCACCTGAAAGAGTTGCGCGAATATACGCAAGTCATCATCAAGGAAGCCGACCGGCTGCAAACACTGGTTGACCGTTTGCTGGCGCCGCACCGGCGTCCGCATATCGTTGGTGATGTCAATATCCATGAAGTCTGCGAACGCGTACGCAGCCTGATCCTTGCGGAATTCCCGAGTGGTCTGGAAATTCGGCGCGACTACGACTTGTCGTTGCCGGATTTTCGCGGAGACAAGGAACAGCTGATCCAGGTGGTCCTGAACATTGCCCACAATGCCTCCCATGCGCTGTCCGAACGGATTCGTCAGGGCGATGCAGTACTCACCTTGCAGACGCGTGTGGCCCGACAAGTGACGCTGGCGAAGGTCCGCTATCGGCTGGCACTAGACTTGCATATCCTCGACAATGGCCCCGGCATTCCGACCGAGATTCGCGACCGTATTTTCTTTCCGCTGGTGTCAGGCAGAGAGGGCGGTAGCGGATTAGGGTTGACACTGGCCCAGACTTTCATTCAACAGCATTCTGGTGTGATCGAATGCGAAAGTCAGCCGGGATGCACGGATTTCAGGATATTGATACCGCTACCTTGAGACCCAGGGTGCGGATCGTAGCAGGCACCGTGGGTGCGGCTACTTGATGTGGACACCAAAGAAATCATGAAACCAATCTGGATTGTAGACGACGACGAATCAATACGATGGGTACTTGAAAAAGCATTGGCGCGCGAGAATCTCGCGACCCGTAGTTTTTCCAACGCGCGGGATGCCAACGATGCGTTGCAGCACGATACGCCGCAGGTACTGGTTTCCGACATCCGGATGCCAGGCGGTTCTGGCCTCGAATTATTGCAGACCGTCAAGACCAAGTATCCCGGTCTGCCGGTAATTATCATCACCGCCTTTTCGGATCTGGATTCTGCTGTTGCCGCATTCCAGGGCGGCGCTTTCGAATATCTGGCCAAGCCATTCGATCTCGAAAAAGCGGTCGAGTTAATCCGGCGTGCGCTTGATGAAAGCCTGCGTGAAGCCAGCGTCGAGCAGGCACCCGCAGAGACGCCGGAGATACTCGGTCAGGCACCGGCGATGCAGGATGTGTTTCGCGCGATTGGTCGCTTGTCGCAATCGAATGTGACCGTGCTCATTACCGGTGAATCCGGTACCGGCAAGGAGCTGGTTGCGCGAGCCTTGCACAAGCATAGTCCGCGTGCGTCGCAACCTTTCATCGCGCTGAATACGGCGGCAATTCCGAAGGACTTGCTCGAATCCGAATTGTTCGGGCACGAGCGCGGTGCCTTTACCGGTGCCCAAGCCAGCCGGCGTGGTCGCTTCGAGCAAGCCGAAAACGGGACCTTGTTTCTTGATGAAATCGGTGACATGCCGTTCGACTTGCAGACGCGCTTGTTGCGCGTGCTGTCAGATGGTCACTTCTATCGCGTTGGCGGACATCAACCAATGAAGGCCAACGTGCGCGTGATCGCAGCGACGCATCAAAACCTTGAGCAGAGAGTACGTGAAGGGCTCTTTCGCGAGGATCTCTATCACCGTCTCAATGTGATTCGCCTGCGCCTGCCAAGCCTGCGCGAACGGCGCGAGGATATCCCTATCCTGACCCGTTATTTCCTGGCGCAGAGCGCCAAGCAGCTCGGTGGCGACCCGAAACGGATGACCGATGGGGCGATGCAGTTTCTGACTGGCCTCGATTTGCCTGGCAATGTACGGCAGCTCGAAAACCTCTGTAATTGGATCACCGTGATGGCACCGGGGCAGAGTGTCGAGGTCAAGGATTTGCCGCGTGACCTGATCGATGGCGGAAGTTTTGCTGCGATTGCGTCCCCGCAGGCCAACGCGGCGGCGACACCATCGACACCTGAATTGTCTGTTCAGGCGACGGTGACAAGCGCGGTCAGTGTGCCGATTGTCGCGCCAGTCGAGCGTGAAACCTGGGTGGCTTTGCTGGAAGCAGAAGCTGCCAGGATGCTCGCTGCCGGTCAGCCTGAAGTGATGGATATGCTAGGCAAACTGTTCGAGTCGTCCTTGATCAAGACGGCACTCAAGCACACGCACGGTCGGAAAAACGATGCAGCGATTCGTCTTGGAATTGGACGCAATACAATCACGCGCAAGATACAGGAGCTCGGTATCGACGGTGCCAAGGACGAGTAACCGACCTGCACCGCGCCAGTGCGTTGCGTGCACTGGCGCGGGGCCCCGAAAAGTTACTGCGAGACGTTCACGCCACCCGCACCGCTCACCATTTCACCGATGACGGCGGCGTGTTCGAAACCGCCCTGGCGGAAAATCTCCAGCACGGCATCGACGCTGCCGGCGTCGCAGGACACCAGCAAGCCACCCGATGTTTGCGGATCGGTCAGCAGCATTTGCTGCGTCATCGTGACGGAGGCATCGAGCACCACATCCATGCCGTAACCATCCCAATTGCGGCCGGATGCCCCGGTCACGCAACCGGCCTCGGCCAGTGCCTGTACGTTGGGTAACAACGGGATCTGTGTCATCCGCAGTCGTGCGTTCAGTTTGGCACCGCGTGCCAGTTCCAACGTGTGGCCGAGCAGACCGAAACCGGTCACATCGGTCATTGCATGGACGCCCGGCAGTTCGGACAAGGCTTTTCCCGGCTTGTTGAGTTTGGTCGCATTGGCGATCAGTGCTGCGTAGCCATCGGCATCAAGGACTTCTTTTTTCAATGCCGCTGACAGAATCCCGACGCCGATCGGTTTGCCGAGGATCAGCTGGTCGCCCACTTTCGCATCTGCATTGCGTTTGACCTTGGACGGATGTATCAGTCCCAGCACGACCAGGCCATAGATTGGTTCGACCGAATCGATCGTGTGGCCGCCGGCAATCGGAATACCGGCTTCCGCGCAGATTGTCTCGCCGCCCTTGATGATCTGGCCGATGACCTCGACCGGCAATTTGTTGATCGGCATGCCGACTAGCGCCAGTGCCATGATCGGTGTACCGCCCATTGCATAGACGTCAGAAATGGCATTGGTCGCGGCAATGCGGCCGAAGTCGAAGGGGTCGTCGACGATAGGCATGAAAAAGTCGGTCGTGGCAATGAGTGCTTGCTCGTCATTGAGCTGATAGACCGCAGCATCGTCGGCGGTTTCGATTCCCACCAGCAGTTCTTTTGGTACTGGGAAGCCGGTCGAATTCTTCAGGATTTGTGCTAGTACTCCAGGTGCGATTTTGCAGCCGCAACCGCCACCATGAGAAAAAGAGGTGAGCTTGACGGGCGCGTTGACGGGCGCAGTAATGGGCGTGTTCATGGAAATCCTTGGATAGCGGGAGTGGAACGGTCGCGTGGTGCCTGACCGTGAATGTGCAGGCAATTATCCACCAACTGCCGTACCGCTGCGCATTCGCGCTCCGGTGCAAACAGCGGGCGGCGCAGATCGCATTGCGCCTGCAAGTGGGCGAGGAAAAGAGGTTCGCTCGTGCAACGCCGGATCAGTGTTGCCAGTGCGGTAGCATCGCCGACCGGAAAGTAGCCGGCATAGTCGTCACCGAGCAAGCCGCGATTGCCGGAGATGTCGCTGGCAACGACGGCCACGCCACTGGTAATGGCTTCGATGATGACATTGGCACCGCCTTCCATGATCGAGCTGATGACCATCAGGTCGCTGTGTTTCAGACGCTGGCGGGTGGCTGCATGGGGCAGGTTGCCAATCCAGTGGTAGCGAGGCTGCCGGTCGATCATTGATCTGGCCAGCATTTCCATTGAAGTATCGAGCGCACCGCCAACATGCAGGAAGTCGATGTCCTCGTGCTTTAGGTGCAGGCAGGCTTGCAAGAACGTGGCCGGGTCTTTTTCCGCCCGCAAGTGGCCTATCATGATGACCTTGAACGCAGCACGATGCTGCTTGATTGCTTTCAGGGTTCGTGCGGACTGGTGGATGACGCGGGTCTTTTCGAGCAACGGCGCGGGAAGTTCCTCCATGCCGGCAGCCTGCAGCACGACCAGACGCGTGGCGATGGCCAGTGAATGCTGTGCGGTCGGATCAGTGTGGATGTCGCGATAAAGATCGGTGCCGGTCAGTACCAGGATCGAAGGGCAGCGGTGCTCGAATTCCAGCAGGACGTCTGCCGAACGGCGCGCATGCAGCGCAATCAGCACATCAGGTTGTAACGTGGCACTCAGTCCGGTGTCGCTCGCAGCACAAACCACGATATGACCGTCGCGCAGGAAGCGTGACCAGCGCGCGGCAGTTTGCCAGTTACCATTATTGGCTTTTGCCAGAGCGGGACTGATAATGAGTACGAGTGGTTTAGCCAAGACACCTTTCCTGTGAACCTGATCTTTTTTGAAGTTGATGATTAACGATGAATGCAGCAGTTGCTTCTTTTCGCCAGTTGGTACCCGGTGATCTTGCCGATGCCATGCATCAGGCACGAAATTATACGCTCGCCCTGTTCGACTGCTTTCAGTCGGCAGGGCTGGACGATCCGGCCAATGTGCCCCGATTGTCCATCCTCAATCCCCCTTTGTGGGAGCTCGGTCATCTGGCCTGGTTTGCAGAATGGTATTTGCTACGGGATGCGCAGACCAGTGCGCCCGATTCGGCGTTGCGAACGTCGTTGCTGACCAAGGGAGATGACTGGTTCGACTCCAACACGGTGCCGCATCGGGCACGCTGGACACTTGGCTTGCCGCGGTCCGGAGCACTCAAGACTTACTGCCATGAAGTGCTCGACCGGAGTATCGACAAACTCTCGCGTGCCGAGTCCGACGATGCCTCGCTCTACCCATACCGGCTGGTATTGGCCCATGAAGACATGCATGGCGAAGCCTTGCTGGCGACGCTCAATACATTGGGGATCGCTCTTTCGGATGCGCTAGCGCTGCCGCAGACACCGGGCGGGATGCAGCGTGAAATTCGTTTTCCGGGAGGGACGGTTCAGCTCGGTAGTCGTGCCGGTCACGGTTTCGTGTTTGATAACGAAAAATGGCAACATGCGTGTCCGTTGGATGCCTATCGGATCGATGCGACGCTAGTCAGTTATGCACAATTCAGTGAATTCGTGATGGATGGCGGCTATCAGAAGCCGCAGTACTGGACGGCTGGTGGCAGGGACTGGCTGATGCAGCAAGAGCGTTCGGCGCCGCTGGACTGGGTGCGGGATGGACGGCAGTGGCGTTGCCGTCGCTTCGGCGAAATACTGATGTTGCCGATGAGCGAACCGGTGCGACATGTCAGTCTGTTTGAGGCGCAAGCTTATTGCGTATGGGCAGGCCGCCGATTGCCAACCGAAGCGGAGTGGGAAGGCGCTGCCGCTTCCGGACAACCCGGCTTTCACTGGGGCGATCTGTGGGAATGGACTTGTTCGCCGTTCACGCCGTATGCAGGATTCTCGGCCGATGGATATCGTGAATATTCAGCCCCGTGGTTCGATTCGCACCAGTCGGTTCGGGGAGCGTCGTTTGCGACACCGGCACGACTGCGCTCCGTGCACTACCGCAATTTCTATTTGCCGCAACGCAGTGACATGTTTATCGGATTTCGTACCTGTGCGATCTGACAGGCAATAAAAAACCCGCGACAGCCAGGCCGTCGCGGGTTTTTTTATGTCCTCTCGGGTCACCCCGAGAATCCTTGCAGTGATCGATTAACGATCGCCGTATGGACGACGGGCTGCGCCGCCGGCGTCGCCGGTGCGTGGACCCTTGCTAAAGCTGGTGCCATCTTTGCGTGGTGCCGATGGCTTGCTGAAGGTGCGCTGACCTGGCTTGGCCGCACTGCGGTTGTCGCCTGGTTTCCAGCCGCCTGGCTTTTGGCCGGCGCGTGGAGCTGATGCTGTTTTCTTAGGCTCGAAGCCTTCGATCACTTCGACAGGGATCAACTGTTTGGTGAAGCGCTCGATACGCTTGACGTTGATGCCTTCGGCATGATTGACCAGCGAGACAGCGACGCCGTTACGACCGGCGCGGCCTGTACGACCGATACGGTGGACGTAGTCTTCAGGAAATTTCGGCAGATCGTAGTTAAATACGTGCGTGATTGCTGGCACATCGATACCGCGGGCAGCGACGTCGGTGGCAACCAGAACGCGAACTTGGCCGCGACGCATGCCGTCGAGGGTACGGTTACGCGCACCCTGATGCATGTCACCATGCAGCGCAGCAGCGGCGAAACCGGCGATGTTCAAACGGTCTGCAATGGTATCGGCGTCACGCTTGGTAGCGGTGAACACAACAGCCTGGTCCATCGTTTCGTCGCGCAGCAGATGATCAAGCAGGCGATTCTTGTGCGACAGATCGTCGACGAAGTGAACGCGTTGGCTGATGTTTTCATGCTTGGTAGCCGAACCGGCGATCTGGATGATCATCGGGTTTTTGGTGATGCGCTTGGCCATGTTACCAACGACGCCGTCAAGCGTTGCCGAGAACAGCATGGTCTGGCGGGATTCTGGTGTGGCAGCGACGATTTTTTCGATATCGTCGATGAAGCCCATGTCCAGCATGCGGTCAGCTTCGTCAAGAACCAGAATTTCCAGTTGCGAGAAATCGATCTTGCCCGATTCCATGTGGTCGATCAGACGACCAGGCGTGGCAACCAGGATTTCCGGATTTTTGGCCAGCAATTGCATCTGCTTAGGGTAAGGCATGCCGCCCAGGATCGATACGGCCTTGATGCGACGCATTTGTGAGCCGTACTTGTCGGTTGCGGTCGTTACTTGCAAGGCGAGTTCGCGAGTTGGGGTCAGAACCAGCATTTTAGGCTGGGCAGCCTTGAAACGCGGACGCTCGCCACGAGCCAGTGCGGATTGTTTTTCTTGATTTGGGGTTTTGCTGCTGTCGGCCAGTTGCAGGTCGGCGGCAGTAGCAAATTTGTGCAGTGCAGGCAGCATGAATGCTGCAGTCTTGCCCGAACCGGTCTGCGAGGAAACCAGCAGATCACGGCCTTCGATGGCGGCTGGAATAGCTTGTTCTTGTACGCTTGTTGGCTTGATGTAGCCGGATTCGGTCAATGCTTTAATTACGGACGTGTGGAGGCCAAGGGCTTCAAAAGTCATTTTTTATCTTTCGTGAACTCAGCGCTGCGCGGCACTCGGTAAAGTGCATGCGATAGCGCAATAAAAATGCAACGCCAACCAACGAAACAGCTAAGTAACAACAGCTAGTAAACTCAGAGAAATTTCGGCACAGAAAGCTTTGCGCCGGGACGGTGTTTGAACGTCAACACCAAGAGGCGGGGGGCTTATCGTTAATGCGAAGGGTTTGCGGTGCTACGGTGAATATTGCGATGTGCAATGAACGAGGCGAAGTGTACAGGGGAAAGATGGCTTGTGTCTAATTATTTATTGCACTGCGGCGGATTTCGGAAGTGGGCCGTTAGTGACACGGGCCGCCGCGATCCGCGAGGCTGCCCGTATTTTTTGCCGTACGCTGGATTACTCGGCAATCCCGCCGACGACATGCGAAAAGCCGCCATCGACATACGTAATTTCACCAGTGATACCCGCCGCCAGATCGGACAGCAGGAACGCTGCGGCATTGCCGACGTCGTCTTGGGTGACATTGCGTCGCAGTGGCGAATGGGTTTTGACGAAGTTGAGAATCTTGCTGAAATCCTTGATGCCGCTGGCAGCCAGTGTCTTGATCGGTCCTGCTGAAATACCGTTGACGCGAATGCCCTTCGGACCCAGCGACTCTGCCATGTAACGAACGCTGGCTTCAAGCGAGGCTTTGGCCAGTCCCATCGTATTGTAGTTTGGCAAGGAGCGGATCGCGCCGAGATAGGTCAGTGTCAGCAAGGCCGCATTCGGACGCAGCATTGGCAAGGCCGCCTTGGCCATGGCCGGGAAGCTGTATGACGAAATATCATGGGCGATCTTGAAGCCTTCCCGTGACAGTCCTTCCAGGAAATCGCCGCCGATGGCTTCGCGCGGCGCGAAGCCGATCGCATGCACCAGGCCGTCGAGCTGATCCCACGATTTTGCAAGGTCAGCAAACAAGGCCGTGATTTGTTCATCGCTGCCGACGTCGCAATCAAAAATAAGCTCGCTGTCGAACTCGCGGGCAAACTCGGTCGTGCGTTCCTTGAAGCGTTCTCCGACATAAGTAAATGCCAGTTCGGCACCTTCCCGTTTGCAGGCGGTCGCAATGCCATAGGCGATCGAGCGATTCGATAGCAGACCGGTGATGAGGATTTTTTTGCCTTGCAAAAAAGCCATGCAGAACTCCTGGTGAGATCAAAGTGCACGCGCTTGCATTCGTTGAAGAAGGCGAGCGTCAGTGCGGGTGTCGATCGGGATAATGAGATGGGTGGCCGCCGTTGCGGTCAGATCGTGCGAGATTGTAGGGGCTTGCCGCGCTCGGGGCAAGCCCGCAGCCTGACCTGCGCGTTCAGCGCGCCGAGACCAGCATCGGCCCGCTGCGCAGTTTTTTATCTGACCTTGCGACTTTCTGATGACGGCGCGATGCTGTTGCACGCGCCGTGCTCCGCCCGGTTCGGGCATTGGCTTGAAAGGGAATCTGCACCTGTAGCGTTTGACCGCTTCGGAGATTGTCGCGTTGCAAGTCGTTCCAGCTTTTGACTTGCGCTACCGTGACCTTGTAACGTTGCGCAATCGACGCCAGGTTGTCATGTTTGCCGACACGCACGGCGACACGGCGGAAGTCCGGAACGTCCGGCTCCATCGACATCACCGCGTTATCGGCGACTTCGGCGGTGATGTCGGTTTCGGCGGCTTTTGCCGTCTTCGGCACCAGGATCGTCGAGCCAGCCTTCAGGCGCATGTTGGGTGGAATGTGATTCACATCACGCAGCAACTGCGGTTCCGTGTCGAACAGCGTGGCAATGGCTTCGATGCGTTCGCGCTTCGTGACCGTGTGGGCCATCCAGGATGACAGCGGGCGATTCCATTGCGCCAGATTGATCTTGAAGCGCTCGGCGTTTTGCTGGGGCAGCAGTATCTTGGTGCTGGCGCTGCCGGTGATGACAGGCCGGTTGAATTGCGGATTGAGTGTCTTGAATTCATCGAGGCTTAACTCAGCCAGTTGCGCGGCGACTTTCAGGTCGATGTCACGCGTCTTGCCGATGGTGACGAAATAAGGTTGATTCTCGGCCTTCGGTAGTTTGATGCCAAACGCCTCCGGTGTGGCAATGATGTTCTTGACGGCCTGAAGCTTGGGGACGTAATTGCGGGTCTCGGCCGGCATCAGTGCTGACAGGCTGTTGAAATCGGTCGGCAATCCGGCCGCTTCATTCTTCTTGATGGCGCGTTGCACCGAGCCTTCGCCCCAGTTGTAAGCTGCCAGCGCCAGTTGCCAGTCGCCGAACATGCCATGCAGCTTTTGCAGATAGGTCAGGGCAGCATCGGTCGAGGCGAGCACATCGCGCCGTTCATCCTTGAACATGTTCTGCTTCAGATTGAAGTCGAGTCCGGTTGACGGAATGAACTGCCACATGCCCGACGCCTTGGCCGATGAGTAGGCTTCAGGGTTGAAGGCCGACTCAATGAACGGCAGCAAGGCGAGTTCGGTTGGCATGTCGCGTTTTTCGAGTTCCTGCAAGACATGGAACAGATAGCGCGAAGCCCGCAGCGTGGTGCGCTGGATGTACTCGGGACGAGCGCTGTACCAGTTAGTCTGGCTTATTACTAGCGGGTTATCCAGGTCCGGAATGCCGAAGCCGTTGCGGATGCGCCCCCACACGTCGAGCTCTTCCATCGCCAGCACCTGGGTGGCAGGATCACTGGGGTCGTAAGTCGAAGCGTTGATCGTCGGAGAGATACTGAGGTCGTTGGCGTGGCTAGAAAAGGGCGCGGCCACTAGCAGGGATGCGGTGAGGGCAAGGGTTCGGAATAGCTTTTGCTGCATGGGTCTTTCCTTGTTTTTTTGGGACTCGATGCAGCCGGATTGCCGACTCAAAGAACGAGTGTACGTAACGGCCGTTTGGGTCGTCAACAATAGTTACAGATTAGGGGTGAGCCGACTCCGCTTGTATCAGCGGAAGAGTGCCTGACGGATGCTAGTCAAGAATGCGCCGTCAAGCTTGTGTTCGATGGCTTCTATTCGAAAAAATTCATCGCCATGATACGTAAATTCACAACGGGCTTGTGCCAGATCAGCGATAACTGTTTTTCCAGGCACGCAGCGCGGCAAATCCGGCAACGCCAGATTCGTCACCGAGCTTGCCGGCATGTTGCAGGTTGTGCGTGATTTCGGTACCGCGCCATCTGAGGAATGGATTAGTTTCGCGCTCCAGCGCAATGGTCGACGGAACCGTCGGTACGTGGCGATCGCGTTTGTCCTGCTCGCGCACAATGCGCTGCTGCAACGCCATGTTGCCCGGCTCGACAGCTTGCGCAAAACGCAAATTGGCCATCGTGTATTCGTGGGCGCAAAAGACGCTGGTCTGGCCGGGCAGGGCGGCGAGCTTTTGTAGCGAGGCATCCATTTGCTCGGGTGTTCCTTCGAACAGCCGTCCGCAGCCACCGGCGAACAGCGTGTCGCCGCAAAACAGCCATTCTTCGGCTGCCGCATAGTAGGCGATATGACCGCTTGTATGACCGGGTACATCCAGCACACCGAGTTGCCATTGCAGTTCAGGCACCACGACGGTATCACCCTGATCCAGCGGGTGGGTCACGGTCGGTATGGATTCGCGCCGGGGGCCATAGACTGGCACGCTGGCGTGCTTTAGCAGCTCTGGCACACCGCCAACATGGTCAGCATGGTGGTGAGTCAGTAGAATAGCGGTGAGCGACAACTGGTGGAGTGCCAGTGCAGCCAGAATCGGTCGGGCATCACCGGGGTCGACCACGGCGGCATGCACGCCGTCATGAATGAGCCACAGGTAATTGTCATCAAACGCGGGAACCGTCAAAACTTGTAACGTCGCCATGAATCACCACCCTTCAGAAAAATGCATTATAGCGCTCGGCCCCTGGCTCGATAGCGCGGCAGGGGCCTATGTACTGGCCTGGGAGCAGCGCTGCCTGGACACCTTGACTGCCGATATTTTTGGCTTCAATGCGATGCAAATCGGCATGCCACAAATCCATGCGCTGGCGGCCAACCGGATGCCCAACAAGTGGCTGGCCGATACGCATGTTGATCCGGCACCCGGCATCAGGCCTTCTGTGGCGATTGCCCATGACCTGGCGGAGTTGCCCTTCGCTTCACAAAGCCTGGATCTGGTGGTCCTGCCGCACGTACTGGAATTTTCTCGCGAGCCCCATCAGGTATTGCGCGAAGTCGAACGGGTGCTGCGGCCGGAAGGCCAGTTGATTATTTGCGGTTTCAATTCGGCCAGCATGTGGGGTGCGCGGCAATTGGTCGGACGGCTCAGTGGGTCGGCTTTCTTGCCGCGTGACGGCGAATTCATCAGCATGCCTCGCCTGAAAGACTGGCTCGAACTGCTCAACATGGAAGTCGGGCATGGCCATTTTGGCTGCTATGCCCCGCCATGCCGTTCCGAAAAATGGCTGGAGCGTTTTTCGTTCATGGAAAAAATCGGCCAGCGCTGGTGGCCTTATCTGGGTGCCGTCTATGTCGTGCACGCGATCAAGCGGGTCAAAGGGATGCGGCTAATCGGTCCGGTATGGGTGCGACCGACCGCCAGATCGGCGCGTACGATGCCTGCCACTAACAAAACACACAACAGAAGTGATCATGGAAAAAGTTGAAATTTATACCGATGGCGCCTGCAAGGGCAATCCCGGCCGCGGTGGCTGGGGTGCCTGGCTGGTTGCCGGCAGCAATGAAAAAGAACTGTTCGGCGGCGAGCGCGACACCACCAATAACCGGATGGAATTGAAAGCGGTCATTGAAGCATTGACGGCGTTGCGGCGTCCCTGCGACGTGATCGTGCACACCGATAGCCAGTACGTGCAAAAGGGGATCAGCGAGTGGATTCATGGCTGGAAAAAACGCGGCTGGAAAACTGCCGCGCGTGAACCGGTCAAGAATGTCGACCTGTGGCAAGCGCTCGACGAGGCACAGCAAATGCACCAGATTCAATGGCGCTGGGTGCGTGGCCACTCCGGCCATGTCGGCAACGAGCGCGCTGACGTGCTGGCCAATCGCGGTGTTGATTCGATACGCTAACCGGGCAGAACTCTGCTGTTAATTATTCAGGACAACATCTCCATGCGACAAATTGTTTTAGACACCGAGACCACGGGGCTCAATCCCCGCTCCGGCGACCGCGTCATTGAAATCGGTTGCGTCGAACTGATCAACCGCCGGCTGACAGGCAAGAATTTTCATTGCTATCTCAACCCGGAGCGCGATTCCGAAGAAGGTGCGCTGGCCGTCCACGGATTGACCACCGAATTCCTGCGTGACAAACCCAAGTTCGCCGCCATTGTTGCCGAGCTGCGCGATTACATCAGCGGTGCCGAGGTCATCATTCACAATGCGCCGTTTGACGTCGGCTTTCTCGACGCCGAATTCAAGCGGCTCGATCTCCCGCTGTTCAATGCGCAGGTCAGTGGCGTCATCGACACGCTGGTACAAGCCAAGGAACTGCATCCCGGAAAGCGCAATTCGCTCGACTCGCTGTGCGACCGCTATGGTGTTTCGAACGCACACCGGACATTGCACGGGGCGTTACTGGATGCCGAATTGCTGGCGGAGGTCTATCTGGCCATGACGCGCGGGCAGAACACCCTCAGCATGGATCTGGAGGATGACGAGCCATCCGGTCAGCAAGGTCTGCATGCGGAGCTGGTGCCGTTGGCCAGCATTCTGGTGTTGCCGGCGAGTGCGGATGAGCTGGCTGAACACGAGCTGGCATTGACTGCGCTCGACAAGGAAATGCGCGGCACGTCAATCTGGCACATCGCAGAAAATTGATTCATTGCAGGTGAGGGTGGTTTTTTACCGCACATTCATGCAATAATTCGGGCCCGCATCGGGCGGTTAGCTCAGGGGTAGAGCACTGCCTTCACACGGCAGGGGTCGCAGGTTCGAAACCCGCACCGCCCACCAGAATTAGAGTTAAAAAAAGGACTTGGCTTCGCGCTCAAGTCCTTTTTTTGGGGTGTGCCCGGCATGGACGCACTCCGTCTTGTATTTGTGGGGATTGTTGCTGATCGCCTGCCGTGTTTATCTCACCGCAAAACGCCGTGCGCGTTCCTGTCCTGCGCAGCATCCGCGCAAGTAGCCACGCAACTCATCCAGATTCACCGGATTACTGAAAAACACCACGCCGTCCGACAAGTCTTCAGAGATGGTCTGCGGGTCCCGTTCCATATTTGAGAACACCGCCATATGCATGTCTGACAGGTCAGGGTAGGTCAGGATCGCTTTGATCAGTTCATGGCCCGAAACCGTATCCATGACGATGTCGGCCAATAAGATATCAGGTTTGTGCTTGGCAATTTCGATCAGTGCCTGATAGCCATTGCTACAGAATGCCGTAGTGATATTGAGGTTCCAGGACGCAATCTGTTCTTCGTAAAACTCACGTTTTCCCTGTTCATCCTGAACGATCAGAATCGATGTTTTCGTTGCATTATCGGAGGCATTGCCTTCGATATCATCAGCGCCGCCGCTTGCGGTCGCGCGGGAACGCTTGTAGGCGTTCACGGCATCAAGCGGAATGCGCCTGTGTCCGCCTGTCGTTTTCCATGCAGTTAACGCGCCGGTTTCAACCAGTTGCTGTACCGAGGTCACCGAGATGCCAAGGATTTTTGCTGCATGGCGGGTCGTACACACTTCGGTATCTGGCATGGAGTGACTGAGGGGTATGTTCAAAGGCGTAGTGTAATCACATTAACCAAAGTCATCCGAATAATTTGACGATCAGTTTCAAGTCGTGCATGCGTCACTGCTTTCACAAGGACGTCGTTCCTGTTTCCGTGCACCCAACGCGATATCCCGAAGCTGGCAAAAATGGCAGATCCGGTGAGCGGATCGTGGATTTTTTGATTGGACAGGCTCATTCTTGCCAGGGCAATACCTGATTTTCGATTTTTAGCGATGCATACGCAGCCCATAAAACTCGCGTATATTCTTGACCAGTCAATCAATTGCCATAAATTAACGTGCCTACGTCATCCGCTCCTGCTCCCTATGTCGTCGAAGAAAGCATCGGTTACCTGCTCGGTCGCACACGCGCACAACTTGCCAAGTCTCTCGACGACGCGCTGAGTTCTCATGGAATCACGCATGCACAGGGCAGCATCTTGCTCATGTTGATGTCCGGACACTTTGACACGGCATCGCAATTGGCGCGCGAGCTGTATATCGATGCAGCTGCAATGACACGGATGGTCGATCGGCTGGTCAAACGTGCGCTGGTCATTCGGCTGCCCAATGGCGCTGATCGCCGTACATTGATGTTGCAACTGACTTCCGAAGGCAGCGCGCTGGCAGAACAATTACCTGCCATTTATCTGGGGGCGCGCGAACGCAATTTTGCCGGTCTGAGTGTTGAAGAGATGGGTTTTCTGCGTTCGCTGCTGCGTCGGGTATTACTCAACGGGGAAGTCGCGGAGTCGTCCAGATAGCATTTTTTGCCATAAATTCGCTGAATAATAATTTGCCTGATCAAACAATAAAATTGCCATGATGCCCAAAGTTTCCTGCATTCCTCTTACTCTGCTACACCGCGCCAAGACTCTGCTCAGCGTGGGGCTGCTCTCTGCAGGATTGTCTGCCTGCGTTAGTTCTGGTGATATTCGCAGTACTGCACAAACCCGCTCTCCTGCTGATCTCGCCAGTCGCATCACGCTGGCGGGCCAGGGCGGACAATGGCCGGCGATGAACTGGCCGACGACTATTGGCGGCCCCGCCTTGCAGTTGCTTGTCGATGAAGCGCTGGCGAGCAATCCGACCTTGCAAGTCAGTGCCGCCCGGATCGCCGCCGCACAAGCGCTGGCAGACGCCACGCGTGCCGCTGCCGGACCAGCGGTAGGTGGCAGCTTTACCAGCACGTATCAGCGCTATACCGAGAACGGCATTATTCCGCCGCCGCTGGCGGGTGCATTGCGCTCCGACAACCAGTTGGCAGCGAGCTTTTCGTATGACCTCGATTTCTGGGGCCGCCATGCGGCTGAGCTACGTGCCGTGCTGGCGCAGGGAAAGGTTGTCGAGGCCGAGCAGTACAGTGCGCGCCTGATGCTGGCCAGCGCGGTGGCGCACAGCTGGATGCTGATGCATCGTCAGGTGCAGCAACTCGATCTGATCACGCGGCAACAGGCGGTTCGCCTCCAGCTCAATGACTTGACGGCACGCCGTATTGCCGCCGGCCTCGATACTCAAAGCGATAACCAGCTCGCCCAGGTCCAGTTACAAAACCTGCGCACCGAGCAAGCGCAATGGCAGGAAGCGCTGGCGCTGAGCCGCAACCAGCTTGCCGCCTTGCTGGGACAGGGGCCGGATCGCGGTTTGTCGATTGCCTTGCCCGAGGTCGCGCCACTGACCGCATTGCCGCTGCCGGACGCATTGCCGCTTGGCTTGCTCGGTCGTCGCCCCGATATCGTGGCCGCGCGCTGGCATGTCGAAGCATTGCAGGGCGAGATCGATACGGCCCGGACCGATTTTTATCCGGACATCAACCTGACTGCTTTCGCCGGCTTGTCCAGCCTCGGCCTGCCCAACCTGATCAACAGTGGCAGCGCCATCGCCGGTATCGGTCCGGCCATCCGCCTGCCGATTTTCGAAGGCGGTGCGCTGCGCGCGCGCCTCAAGGGCAAGGTTGCCGGTTACGACAGTGCCGTCGCCACCTACAACCAGACGCTGACCGATGCGTTGCATGACGTGGCTGACCAGGTTCAGTCGCTGCGTAGCGCAGCGCAGCAGCAAGAGCACCAGCGCCTGGCGGTGCAGGCTGCCAGCAATGTGCTGCGACTGTCGGAACAACGCCAGCGGGTCGGTACTGTCAACCAGTTGCAGGTATTGGCTTCTGAAGCCACCTTGCTGCAGCAACGGCGCACCGAACTCGATGCCAGTCTGCGACTGAGCGATCTGCGTATCAGTCTGATCAAGGCGCTCGGGGGTGGCTTCGATGCCGCCGCCAGCGGGCTGGTCTTGCCAGTTTCACCGTCTTCCGAAATTTCACCTATCGTCAAAGCGGCATCATGAATTCACCTGTCACCAATCCACCCGTTGCCCCAGTTGTTGCCGCACCGCCGCGCGGCAAGCGCCGTTTCCTGTTGCTGGTCACGACTGGCGTACTGATCCTGCTGCTCATTGCCTATGGCATCTGGTGGCTGATTTTTGCGAGTCATTTCGAGAGCACGGATGACGCCTATGTGGCGGGCAACGTGGTGCAGGTCACGCCGCAGATCGGCGGCACCGTCATCGCCATCAATGCCGACGATACCCAGCGGGTTGAGGCCGGCATGGCGTTGGTGCTGCTCGATCCGGCCGACGCCAATGTCGCACTCGACCAGGCCACGGCACAGCTGGCGCAAGCAGTGCGCGAAGTGCGCACGTTGTTCGTCAACAATGGCACGCTCAATGCCAACATCACGTCGCGCAACAGCGAGCTTGAGCGGGCCAGAACCGACCTCGCACGGCGGCAGGAACTGATCGGTTCCGGTGCCGTCTCGAAAGAAGAACTTGCCCATGCCCGCACTGCATTGCAAAGTGCCGAATC
>CANFED010000004.1 GCA_947445995.1 Oxalobacteraceae bacterium
GCCGACGTCGTCGGCGAGTTTGATGACAATGCGTTGCTCAATACCTTCGGACGTAGCGGATTGGGACTGTTTCCGGCTCCGTCCGCATTGGCTGATGATGTTGCCGCGCAATTTGGGGCGATTCCGGTTGGACCGTTACGGGGCGTCAAGGAACAGTTCTACGCGATTTCAAACGAGCGCAAGATCAAGCATCCTGCGGTCGAAGCTATCCTGTCAGCGATTCAGTGCGAGGATATTGCCGGCGGTCACAAAGAACTCACATAAGACCGGATGCCTGCCAACAGCATTTCTACCGCCATGGCCGTCAGGATCAATCCCATCAACCGTTCAAACGCCAGCATGGCTCGCACGCCGAGCACTTGCTGCATGCGCTCGGCACCCAACAACACTGCCAGCCAGACCAGGGCAACTGCCGATAGCGCTGCGACATGCAGGAGCACATCAGCGGTGGTGTCGGAAGAAAACAGCAGTACTGTTGCCAGTGCAGACGGTCCGGCCAGTGCAGGGATCGCGAGTGGCACGATGAACGGTTCGCTGTCGCTGTCAGTGTCACCAAGCACGCCGCCGGGTTGCGGAAATACCATTCTCAAGGCGATCAGGAACAGGATCACCCCACCACCAATGCGTAGTGCAATTTCAGATAATTGCAATGCATTGAGAAAGTGCCTTCCAAAAAACATGAAGAGCAGCAACAAAAGGAAGGCGATCAGGCATTCGCGCACCACGACGCGCCAGCGACGTTCGCGTGGTACTACCCTTAGTGCGCTGACGAATAGCGGGACATTTCCGAAAGGATCAGTGACTAGCAATAGCAGGATGAATGCCTGAAAGAAAGTATTGGACATGAAGTAAGTTTGAGAATGATCAAATGCATTGTAAATCGCGCATGGTACGTCAATGCGTCATGAACGTAGCATTCCGTCACCGTCCTGTGTCATCCGGCATCGACATTCCGGATAGCCGGTGCAGCGCCAGAATGATTTGAAGTCACCGCTGCGCAAGTCCATTTTGCGTGAGCACGCCGGGCAAGTTGGACTGCGGAAGTCACCTTTTACCGCCAGTTGCAGCAGCATTTCTTGTTGGTTTTGTGGCAATTTCAGAATCCGCTCAAGGAGGGTGGGGCCATCGATTAACGTGATATTGAGAGTTTGGGCTATTTCAACGGCGTCCACGCTGAAATGACCTGCGGTCAGGAAGAAAGACTGTTGAACGCCATGACGCTGCTGTGCAGTATGGAGTGCGCGTATGCGATCGACCTGAATAGTGACTTCACCGCCCACAGTGCAGGCGATGGCATTCATGGCGGTCGATCCTTCTTGCCAGATTTGCAGGCTCGCAGCACTGTCGGGTGCACTCACAAGCGGGCGTACCTTGAGCTTGATCGCATCAAAAAAACTGCGGCAAACATCTTCGAAACGTCGCCATTCAAATTCCTGCAGTAGCTCCAGGCTCCATTCTGTCAATGGGACGGCAGATCTGGATAGTTTGTGGTCCGACGGAACGTCGATCGCCGGTATCGGCATGATCAAGCTCGGATGTCGTTCAGTGCTGGGGATACGTTCTCGCGTGTCATGGTTGGTGCTAGCCCATCTGCTATTGCTATCCGGTTGTCGCCACTGGCCCTGCATCGTTGACTCGCGGGTTTGTCGTATGGTGCTTGTTTGACCTGGTCGACCAGAGCGCCGTGCAGGCCGGTATTTGCGTAGACGCCCTACGAGCAGCACAAGCCACAAGCCCAGGGATACCAACCAGATTGCCAGCAGCGATTGTAATATCCAGTCAACCTGTTCCGGTGTCAGCGCCGGTAACAGCGTCGGCAGCTCGCGTCGGGTCACCACGTAGCCGATTCCAACGAGAACCATCACTAAGGTGATGACCAGGAAAACGGCACTACGATGGCGACCATGATTCATCTGTTTGTCTCCGTCTTGGATGACTACCTTGAATATCAGATAGCTTATCTCTTTGTAGCACGAAAGAAGTTGTTAAAAATAAATCTATTGCACTTGCTGCAACGGTCTTCCTCAATTAATTACGGGCTTTTTGATGACATCAGGGTTCTTGTCACGCATTGACTTGCACTTGGAAAGACTTCGTACAGTCAGCTAATGTCGACATGAAAAAACACATCGAATCGATAGTCATCAATGCCGTTCATAGCAGCAACCATCGAACGGAAAACCAAGTGCCGGGTGGTGCCGAACTTGGTTTTACTTCATTCGATGGCTTTTCGCCAAGGTTGGTTCTGGCCTTGTTCAGTATTTACCGATGAAATCACGTTTGCCAATTTCGATGCCGTTATGCCGCAGGATGGCGTAGGCGGTTGTTACGTGAAAGAAAAATTGTGGCAGTGAGTAATGGAGCAAGTAGGTCTGGCCTTTGAATGACTTGCTGTTAGGGCCGGAGCTGGTCGTGATATCGCGGTCTTCGCTACCATCGATTTGTGAGGCGGGCAACGAGCCGATGAAGGCCAGCGTCTTGGCGATACGTGCCTTGAGTTCGGCAAAGGTCTGTTCCGTATCATCGTACTTTGGCACCTCGACGCCCGCCAGACGAGCGCAGCTGCCCTTGGCAAAATCTGCCGCAATCAGGACTTGGCGTGTCAGCGCGAACATGTCGGGGAACAGTCGCGATTGCAAGAGCGCATTCGGATCGATTTTCTTGTCATTGGCATGCGTTTCGGCTTTATCGAGCAAGTCGGTCAGGCTGTTGAGCATTTGAGTGAACACGGGAACGGAAGCGGCATACATTGAAATAGTCATTCTGATCTCCTGAAAAAGTCTGCGGATGATAGCGCACTGCTGGTGTCGATGTGGCATGCAGATCGGTCTTCTGCGGTACGATACAAAACCGAAAAGTCACGCCAGAGAACCTATGCCGAACACCCCGCCGAAAAAAAAATCCCGCCGTTACTTCCTGCTCGGTGCCCTCGGTGTAACCGGCGCACTGACGGTTGGCTGGGGGCTGATGCCGCCGCGCCAGCGTCAGGAAGGCAGCGCGCCGCTGCCGGTCGTTGATGGGGAAGTCGCGCTCAACGGTTGGATCAAGATCGGTCGAGACGGCGTGGTCACGGTCGCCGTGCATCGCAGTGAAATGGGCCAGGGTGTTCACACCGCGTTACCGATGCTGGTGGCGGAAGAACTCGATGTGCCGCTGTCAATGGTGCGCATCATGCAGGCACCGATCGATAAAATTTATGGCAATGTCACGATGCTGGCTGATGGTCTGCCTTTCCATCCGGACGATAACGGACTCGTCAAGCGCAGCGCGCAGTGGCTGACGGCGAAGGTAGCACGCGAGCTCGGTTTGATGGTTACCGGTGGTTCCTCTAGCGTTAAGGATGCATGGGGACCAATGCGTGAAGCCGGTGCGACGGCGCGTGCGATGCTAGTCGCTGCCGCTGCGCAACAATGGAAGGTGCCGGATACGGAATGCTTGACCGAGGTCGGCGTGGTGAGTCACGCGAGCGGCAAGCGCGCGACGTACGGTGAGCTGGTCGAGGCGGCAGTCCACAGCAACCCCGGATCGATTTCGTTGCGACAGCCGGCGCAATTCAAGCTGATCGGTACGCCGCAACCGAGGCGCGATTCTGCCGTCAAGGTCGATGGCAGCGCCATCTTCGGGCTCGATGTGCGGCCACCCGGCATGGTCTATGCTGCGGTCCGGATGTCACCGACCATAGGCGGTCGTGTCGGACAGTTTGTCGACGGTGCGGTCCGGGCGATGCCGGGCGTACTGCAGGTGGTGGATTTTTCGGCTGCAGCGGCTGGCGTGGCCGGCGTTGCCGTAATTGCCAAATCGTTCTGGCAGGCACAACTGGCGGTCAAGGCATTACCGCTGGACTGGGTTGCCGGTCCGAATGCAGCACTCAAGACGGCCGATGTGTTTGCCGATCTCGCCGCCAAGCTCGATAGCGAGTCGGGCTATGTTTATCACTCTGCCGGCGACATGGCGCTGGCCGGCAAGGCGGTCAAGACCCTGCAGGTTGAGTATCGTGCGCCGTTTCTGGCGCATGCCACGATGGAGCCGATCAATTGCACTGCCCAGGTTCGGGATGGCAAGGTGACCTTGTGGGCGTCGACCCAGGTGCCGAGCATTGCCCAGGCGGTGGCTGCGCGGGTGGCTGGTGTCGACAAGGAGCAGGTCACGGTGCATGTCACTTATCTGGGCGGTGGCTTTGGTCGCCGGCTCGAAATCGACATGGTGGCGCAGGCAGTGGCAATTGCGCTGGCGGCGGCGGGCGCGCCAGTACAGGTGATCTGGTCGCGCGAAGAAGATGTCATGCACGACATGTATCGGCCAGCGGCATTGGCGCGGTTCTCCGCGGCGATTGACAGCAGTGGTCAGGTCATCGCTTACGATTGCAAGTCGGCATCGGGTTCGATCACGCAGCAAGTACTCAAGCGTACCTTCGGGTTGCCTTCCGGTGGCCCCGACAAGACCACGGTTGAGGGTGAATTCGACATGCCCTATGAGTTCCCGAATCAGCGCATTGCCCACGTTATCGCACCGACTGCGGTGCCGATTGGTTACTGGCGCTCGGTCGGGCACTCGCACAACGCGTTTTTCACCGAAAGTTTCATCGATGAAATCGCGCTCGCAGTGGGCAAGGACGAAGTCGTTTTCCGGCGTGAGCTGCTGAAAAACCATCCGCGTCATCTGGCGGTACTCGATGCGGCACTTGCCAAAGCCGGTACTGCGCCAGCCGGCCGCGCTCACGGCGTGGCCCTGCATCAATCATTTGGCAGTATCGTTGCGGAGGTGGCGGAAGTCTCGATCAAGGCGCGCACGATCCATGTGCACCGCGTGGTCTGTGCCGTCGATTGCGGTATCGCTGTCAATCCGAATCTGATTGCTCAGCAAATGGAATCAGCTGTCATTTTTGGCTTGAGCGCTGCACTCTTTGGCGAAATCACGCTGCAGAACGGTCAGGTGCAGGAAGATAACTTCAGTAATTACCCGGTCGTGCGGATGTACCAGGCGCCACTGGTGGAGACGGTCATCATCGCCAGTAGCGAAGCGCCCGAGGGAATTGGCGAGCCTGGCGTACCGCCGATTGCACCTGCTGTGGCGAACGCAATCTTTAAACTGACTGGTACCCGCTTGCGCACTTTGCCATTGCAACTGGGCTGAGCTGAACTGAGCTGAGTGGCTCAGTCGGCGGCGTCATCGAGCAGGTGCTGTAAATGGAAGCGCTGCTCGTGAGCGTGGCTGACGGCGATGTTGGCCAGTTCTTCGCCTGACAGCGCTGCTTGCGCCTGTACCAGCCGGTCAGCCAGTTGCAGACCAGGCTGGACACTGCCAAAAAAGGCAACATGAGCGTTGCGCTGTACAAGCAGCGTCGGAAAATTCTCCACTTCGATATCGCCCAGCAAGTCGGCCTGATCTTCGATATCGATCCACAAGAAGCGTTTGTCGGGATGGCGTACAGCCAGTTCATCGAATTGCGGGCGGTAGTCGCGGCAGACATCGCACCAGGCCGCGCACAGGCAGGCGACCAGCAGGTCGTCGCTGCGCAGCCATTGCTGCAACTGGGGGAGGGTGTCGGCGTTCAAGGTCAGGATAGTCATGGAGCAGAGGGCGAATAGCAAAAGCATCATCGTAATGCATGTCGCTACTTTTTCACCAGTGCATGGGGGCGGACCGTGCATTTGAGCGATTCGATCGCTCGCGCCACCGCGCGCGGTAAAATACGCGCCATGCCAACCATCCTCGCCATCGATACCTCTTCCGAGTCTGCCTCCGTCGCCCTGCTGCACGGTTCTGTCATCCTGAGCCGTCTGGCCAGCGGCCCGCAAACTCACTCTCAAACTCTCTTGCCGATGGTGCAGCAAGTCTTGCAGGAAGCCGGGCTTGCTCTGGCCGATTGTTCCGCCATTGCCTTTGGAGCCGGTCCGGGGTCCTTCACCGGCGTACGCACCGCGTGCGGTGTGGTGCAAGGCCTGGCCTTCGGTGCCGATCGTCCGGTTGTTGCCGTCAGTACGCTCGAAGCGATGGCGCTCGCCTGCCATGAACAGACCGGTGCCAGTGCAGTCGTGGCCATGCTTGATGCCAGGATGGGGGAAGTGTATTGGGCGCAATATCGTTTTACACCGACGCTTGAGATCGTCATTGCACCTTGCCTGTCAGCGCCTGACAATGTCTTGCCGATCGGTGCCGTCACCGCTTGCGGGAATGGCGTATCGGCTTATGCCGCGCAATTTGCCGGTCGCCCATTCATGCAGGATGCCCGTGCGGACCTGATGCCGCATGCGGCCCAGGTCGCGTCGCTGGCACGGGTGGCGCTGGCCGCCGGATTGCAAGTGGCGGCGCGCGATGCCCAACCCATTTATTTACGCAACAAGATTGCGCTGACTACCGCAGAGCGTCTGTTGAAAAGCCAGCAGGCTGCGGCATGAATCTGGTGATTCGCCCGGAGCGGGTACCGTATCAGGACCCGTCGTTGCAGTTCCGGCGGATGACCGAGCAGGACCTCGACGAAGTCGTCGCGATCGAAGACGCGGTGTATCCGCATCCGTGGTCACGTGGCAATTTTATCGATTCGATTCGCAGTGACTACCAGGCTTGGGTACTGCGCGACGGAACGGGTAGGTTGCTCGGTTACTTCCTGTTGATGTTTGCAGTCGATGAAGTACATTTGCTCAATATTTCGGTGCGAGGTGATTTGCATGGACGCGGCCTCGGTCGCTACCAGTTGCAGAAAATCGTCGCGTTGGGACAGCAGGGAGGGATGCAGTCGGTACTTCTGGAAGTGCGTCCATCGAATGTGCGGGCACTGGAGGTCTACGAACGCTATGGCTTTGTGCGGATCGGGTTGCGCAAGAATTATTATCCGGCCGGTATTGCTGGCCGCGAGGATGCGATCGTGATGCGGTTGACGCCATGATGCCGGCAGACGGGCGCATGGTGCGCCGTGCCAGATTCTTGCAAGAACTGGGTATTGGTCCTGTCTGGGTGCCGCGTCACGGAAATGGGCAGATGGTATCCATTGAGGTGCCAGTTACCGTGCCAGCGGGCGTGCCGACGCCGACCGCTGCGGCGGTGCCCGTGCCGGTAGCGCCATCTGCTGCAATGGTTGCTGCGCCGGTCATTGCTAAGCTGGAAAAGGTCGATTCGGCATGGGACGATGTGCCTGCGCCAATGCCAGTTCGGGCGAGCGTTGCTGCTGCTCCTGCTCCCGCCACGCCGGTTCCGGCCGCGCCCAACGATGACGGTGCTGCCGCCATTGCCAGCATGTCGTGGCAAGAACTCGATATTGCCGTCGCCAGTTGTACCCGCTGTCCGCTGTGCAGGAACCGCAAGCAGGCGGTGCTCGGTGCCGGTGACCAAAAAGCCGGCTGGTTGTTCGTCGGCGAAGGCCCAGGTCACGTTGAGGATCAGCAGGGTGAGCCGTTCGTCGGTCCTGCAGGCAAACTGCTAGACAGCATGCTGCTCGCACTTGACTTGCGTCGCGGCGAAAATAGTTATCTGGCCAATGCGGTCAAATGTCGTCCGGTGGATGCCGACGGCAAGGACCGACCGCCGAGCGCAGACGAAAGCGCCGCCTGCCGACCCTATCTCGAACGTCAGATCACCTTGCTCAAGCCAGCCGTCATCGTCGCACTTGGGAAAGTAGCTGCCTTGTCGCTGCTTGGTGGCGATCCGAAAATCGCTGTCGCCGCATTGCGGGAACACACTCACCGCTACGGCAACATCCCTGTTGTGGTCACTTATCACCCTGCCTATCTGCTGCGCAAGCCGCTCGACAAAGCCAAATCATGGCGCGACCTGTGCCTTGCGGCGCAGGCCTATGCCAACGACGGACAACTTGCAGTCTGAGCCCTTTCAGGCAGCTTTTCATGCGCGCTGGGCGGGCTTGCGCGACCCCCACGTGCGGGCGCTGGCCTGGCTGCTTGATGCGCCCGATCTGCTCGATCCTGCCGCCTTGCAATGGCAAGGCAAGATTGCCACGCTGACGCCGGCCACCGATCTCGCTACGTGGTTGGCAGTGCTTGATCGCGCACCAGAAAATTTGCATGCGTTTCTGATGCTGCGTCCCTACGAGCGGCTCGGCCGGTATGCCGAAAAGTTGCTGGCGTTTTATTTTTTTCGACAAGGCATGCTGGTGGCGCATGGCGTGCAAGTCCAGTCTGGAAAAAACCAGACTATCGGTGAATTTGACTACTTGTTGCAGAATGCCGGACAGTTTGAACACTGGGAATTCGCGACCAAGCTGTACTTGCTTGAAGGTAGCGCCGATGGCGATTATTTTGTCGGACCTAACCTGGCCGATACGCTGGGAACAAAAATGCGCAAGATCCTTGATCGACAGCTTGCGCTCGGCCAGCATCCGGATGCCCAACTGCATTTGCCAGCACCGATTGAAAGGGCTTGCGCGCTGATCAAGGGATGGCTGTTTTATCACGGCAACGATCAGGCTTCACTCGCGCTGGGCGTGCGCGCCGATCACTGTCGCGGCTTCTGGTGTGCTCAGGCCGATGCCGGTCAGCTGGATGCGGAATGTTTTGTGTTGTTGCCGAGGTTGTCGTGGCTGGCACCGCTGCAGATCGAGATCGACCAGGCGGTCGACAAGGTCGCGATGGTCGCTGCGCTGGAAGCGCACTTTGCGCAGACTTCGACGCCGGTATTGGTTTCGTTGTTGCGTACGGTCGATGGCCTTGCGCAGGAAACCAGACGTGGATTCATCGTGCCGGACGACTGGCGCGAGCGTGCGGGCCAGCGCGCGCAGCGCGCCTTCATCGCCAGTCGTAGCCGAAGCTAGCTGTTTAGTGTTTGTGTTCGCCGATCAGCGCCAGTGAGTCGAATTCCCGTTGATTGCGTTTGTGCTTGCGCATCACGACCAGCATCATCGAAGAGACGAAAAAGCCAAACAGGAAAATGACAATGTTCACGTTCAGATTCATTTTGATCATGATCGCGTACAGCACCAGCATGCCCAGCACCGACAGGTTTTCATTGAAGTTCTGGACCGCGATCGAGTGACCGGCGCTCATCAGTACATGACCGCGATGCTGCAGCAGGGCATTCATCGGCACCACGAAATAGCCTGACATCGCACCGATCAGGATGAGCAGCGGATAGGCGAGCCAGACAGTCGTCACTAATGTCATGGAAATCACCACTAGTCCCATCGCCACACCGAGCGGCATTACCGACAGGGATTTTTTAAGTGGCACGAAACGGGCCGCAGCGACCGCACCGATTGCCACGCCGACGGCGACCACACCTTGCAGGATGGCTGCGCGGTCGAGCGGAATATGGAGTGATTTTTCGGCCCATTTCAGGACGATGAATTGCAGCGTCGCGCCGGCACCCCAGAACAAGGTGGTGACCCCTAGTGAAATCTGGCCCAGCTTGTCTTTCCAGAGCGTCCTGTAGCAGTGCGCAAAATCACTGATCAAGCGCAGAGGATTACGCTCCTGATGCGCATAACGTGCACCGGTATCGGGGATTTTAAGATTAAATGCTGCGGCCAGCAGGTACGACAGTGCAATAACCGACAGTGCTGCTTCCATCGGCGTATCAACACCGGTATCGATGAGAGGCATGTCGAACTGCAGCAGTGTGGCGGCGATCGTCGGATTGACCAGCGATCCGCCGAGCACCGTGCCGAAAATGATGGAGGCGATCGTCAGCCCCTCGATCCAGCCATTGGCCGCCACCAGTCGTTCCGCCGGTAGCAGTTCCGTCATGATGCCGTACTTGGCTGGCGAGTACGCCGCTGCGCCGATGCCGACTACGGCGTACGACAATAGTGGATGCACCTGAAAAAACATCAGGCTGCAGCCGAAAACCTTGACAAGGTTGGTGACGAACATCACACGCCCCTTGGGCATGGCATCGGCGAACGCCCCGACGAAGGCGGCCAGCAAGATGTAGGAGAGTGCAAAAAACAATTTCAGCAATGGCGTCATCCATTGCGGTGAGTGCATCTCTGCAAGGAGTGCGATCGCGGCTATCAGTAACGCGTTGTCGGCCAGCGAGGAAAAAAACTGCGCTGCCATGATGGTGTAAAAACCGCGATTCATACGCATGCTGGGGTTGCTATGGTGGTGATGTCGGCTTGCTTTATACCATGAAAATATCTGGCAACTCTGAATTTGCAGCAGTGTTAGGGAGGGGCGCTCCGGTAAAATGAAGCCGTATTATTCAAGCGCTATCAAACCTTCTTTTATTCGATCATATTTATTCTTCTTCATCTGATATATGCCTAGACCACTTGTCGTCATTATTGATATTTCTGCGATGCAGCATAATCTGACCGAAGCGCGGCGACGTATGCCCGCGGCGACCACCTGGGCAGTGGTCAAGGCGAATGCTTATGGTCACGGTCTGGAGCGCGGCATGCGGGCGTTCGGTGCCGCCGACGGGCTGGCGCTGATTGAGCCCGAGGCGGCCGTCACACTGCGCGAGCTTGGCTGGCAGAAGCCCATTCTTCTGCTGGAAGGTTGTTTCGATCAGAGTGATTTCAGACTTGCCGCGCAGCACAAACTCGAAGTCACCATCCATTGTCCGCAGCAGATTGGCTGGCTGGAAAAGACCCGTTTTGAAGTGCCCGTGAATGTCCACCTGAAAATGAATAGCGGCATGAATCGCCTCGGCTTCATGCCACAGGATTTTTCTGCGGCTTATCAGCGCCTGCGTGCCAATGCTCAAGTGGGAAACATTGCGTTGATGACGCACTTCGCCAATGCCGATGCGGCCGACAATCCAGGTTTGCCATTGGCAGAACAGGTGCGCCGGTTCGAGTCCGGTAGCGCTGGACTGGACGCACCCTGGAATATTTCCAACTCCGCCGCCACGCTGCTGCATGCCGATATGCGTAGCCATCAGGTCCGTCCGGGCATCATGCTCTACGGAGGTAGTCCGGGAGCGCACAAGTCGACACCGGCTGGCGCCTTCGGTTTGCGTTCGGCGATGACGTTGCAGAGCGAATTGATTGGTCTTCAGCAAATCCATCCCGGCGATTCGATTGGCTACGGTAGCCGGTTCATCGCCGATGCACCGATGACCATCGGCGTGGTGGCCTGCGGTTATGCCGATGGCTATCCGCGCCATGCACCGAGTGGCACCCCGGTGCTGGTCGACGGAGTGCGTACCCGACTGGTAGGGAACATCTCGATGGATATGATGACGGTCGACCTGACCGCGATCCCCACTGCGCATCATGGCAGTTGCGTCACGCTGTGGGGTGACGGTTTGCCGATCGACGAAGTGGCGGAGGCCGCCGGTACCATCGGCTATGAATTGATGTGCGCCATCGCTCCGCGGGTGCGCGTCACCGAACGCTAGATTTTTTAATACAGGTCCCATGGCAAAAGTAAAAACCAATTTCACCTGCAGCGAATGCGGTGGTATCAGCAACAAGTGGACGGGCCAGTGTCCGTCCTGCGGGCAATGGAATACGCTCGTTGAAACCCAGATCGAAGCGGGTGGCATCAACCGACTGTCGCAACAGGCAGCACCAGTCAGCCTGGCACAAACCGCGCCGGTACTCTCGTTGGCCGATATCGAAGCGGTCGAGGTACCACGCTTTGGCACGGGCATCGAAGAATTCGACCGGGTGCTCGGTGGCGGCCTGGTGCCGGGCGGTGTTGTGCTCATCGGTGGCGACCCTGGCATCGGCAAATCGACGTTGCTCTTGCAGGCACTTGCTAATCTGTCGCGCAGCAAGAAAGTGCTCTATGTTAGCGGCGAGGAATCGGGCGCACAGATTGCACTGCGTGCCAAGCGATTGGCGGTTGATGCCAAGGATTTGCAGTTGCAAGCAGAAATTCAGCTCGAAAAAATCTTGTACACGCTGGCCGAACACAAACCGGACGTGGCCGTGATCGATTCGATTCAGACCGTGTATTCGGATGCGCTCAGCTCGGCACCCGGTTCGGTCGCACAGGTGCGCGAGTGTGCGGCGCAACTCACGCGTACCGCCAAGCAGACCGGCGTGACCATCATCATGGTTGGTCATGTGACCAAGGAAGGCGCGTTGGCTGGACCTCGCGTGCTTGAGCACATCGTCGATACGGTGCTGTATTTTGAAGGCGATACCCATTCGAGTTTCCGGCTGGTGCGTGCGGTCAAGAATCGTTTTGGTGCGGTCAACGAGCTCGGCGTGTTTGCGATGACGGAGAAGGGCTTGAAAGGCGTTTCCAATCCATCGGCACTGTTCTTGTCGCAGCACGATAATCAGGTGCCAGGTTCTTGCGTCATGGTGACGCAGGAGGGAACCCGGCCCTTGCTGGTCGAGATTCAGGCCCTGGTCGATACGTCGCATGCGCCCAATGCACGACGCTTGTCGGTCGGCCTCGACCAGAACCGGTTGGCGATGCTGCTTGCCGTGCTGCATCGGCACGCCGGTGTCGCGGCATTTGACCAGGATGTCTTCATTAACGCCGTTGGTGGCGTCAAGATCACCGAGCCGGCTGCAGATCTGGCAGTGATGCTGGCGATTCAGTCCTCGCTGCGCAACAAGCCTTTGCCGCGCGGTCTGGTCGTGTTCGGCGAGGTCGGATTGGCGGGCGAAATTCGCCCTGCACCGCGCGGGCAGGAGCGCTTGCGGGAAGCAGCCAAACTGGGATTTTCAATTGCGATGATACCCAAGGCGAACGCGCCCAAAGGCAAGGTCGAAGGCCTGACCATTATCGCGGTCGAGCGCATTGACGAGGCACTCGAGAAAATCCGCGATGCGGTGCTGTAATTTTTAGCGGGCAAGAAAAGAGCGTCGAAGACACCTCCTGTTGCCCGCGTTGCCGTGATCATCGCACCCTAGTTATTGATGCGGCTCCCCCCCGGCACAGGTCACGGTGAGCTCGCGAACTTCGCCGGCGGTAACCTGCCAGTTATGGTCGGCCTGTCTGCTGACGACTCCTCTGCCACGAGTAATCTGCGGTTTATGGCAGAGTGCCGCCGGGATGTGCCAGGCCATTTGTGCCAGCGAACGGTCGTGACTCGCCTTGAGTTCCAGTTCACCAGCCTGATCGCTCAGTTTCCATTGCACTTCTTCCCGCCGGCTCATGAAGCGCGCCACGTCGGTCATCGTGCGCCAACTGAACAGGTGTTGTTCCTGAAGTGACTTGGCAGTGTCGAGCAGCGCACGCATTGAGTCAGCGTAATAGGGCACGCCGATCGGATGGCAGTAAATCTGGCGGATAGTTTGGTTGGTGGCGACAAATTTAGTGAGTGCCACGAGCCAGTCGGTCATCGGTCCGGCCGGCTGCTTGGCGAACATTGCTTCTTCGAACGACGCAATACGGCCGAATGGCGTGATCGGAATGGACCAGGTACGTTTGTCGATCAGGGCATTGTTCTGGAACATGCGTGTCGGGCCCATGCCAAGATTGGATGTCGTGTAGTAGGTTTCGATCCCATGACTCCCGATCCAGTCAATGACCCAGCGCGGATGGTTGCCGTTTGGTGCCGAGTATTCGGTAATTGGCCCACCGGTGACCTTGCGCATTGCGTCGTTGTTATAGACCAGATATTTTTCATATTCGTTGCTGTTGGTATCGTTGATGCGCGAGCCGAAATAGTTATGGATCCAGCCACCGTGATCGCCGATAGCGTTGCCGCGTGCTTGCAAATAGCGTATCCATTGCTGGGTTGTGTTGTTGTGGACAACATCCATACCTAAACCGTCGCCGAACTGATTGACGTCGGGGCCCGCAGTGAAATGAATCGAGTACGGACCCTGATCAAAAATCCCCATTTTTTGTAGCGTGGCGAGACTCTTGATCGCTGAACCGTTATCGACGTGGATGTTCAGAATCAGTCCGCCGATGCCATCCGGTGCGGACAACAAACGCGGCAGGCCGACAAACTCGTCTGAAAAATAGCGCAGGAATGCATGCATCAGCAAACCATCCGTTCGGTTTTTGAGCAAACCCAATGGCAGGTTGATAAACAGTGTTTCACCCTTGCCTAGCCGATGCCTGGCAGCGACCACTTGTGTTTCCGGTGTCAGCATCATCACGTCAGTATCCGGTGCGACGATGCCGGTCTGGAACAGCGGATATTTCAGTTCGCTATAGCGGTAGGTCGTCATCCAGTAATCAAAGGTCTGGTTCTTGAACGAGATAGCTTTCTCCACTTCAGTTCGCCCCGGAGGGATGCCGATGCGCGACACGGATTCTTTCGTGCCGATGACCGGACTGGCACGCACGACGGCCTTGCCGAATTTTTCGTACATCGCATATTCAACACCGGCGACGTCGGATAGACGTGCACTCTCAGGGGCATACGCGCCATTGAGGTCATAGGTCAATGCATCGAAGACCAGCATCAGTTTGCCGCCTTGCCGTACATAATCTCGTAACGTGTCGGTCAGGTAAGTGGAGGCGCGCCGATGGAGTTTGTCGGGCACGACGATCCCTGCGTAGGTTTTCTGATCGGATGGCCGGGCACGCAGGAACTGGCTGGCACTGACGACTTCGAGCTTGATGCCTTCTTCCAGTGCCGCTTGCTGCCAGATCTTTTCGGCGTCGGTATCGGTACCGTCGGCCACAAGCAACGCCAATGTGCGTTTTTGATCGAATGTTGGCCAGATGGCGTAGGCCAGTGTGCTACTTGCGACCACGGCGATGGCTAGCAGAATCCAGCCGTTTTTAATGATTTTCAAGCGTAATTCCTTACTTTAAAGAATGGGATTGCTGACTGACGGAGCGTTGTCAGCGTCCGTATGGAAACTCGACACAGCGCGGTGATGAAGCGATCCGCTGGAAAATTTGCATGGCCTTGCCAACGCGACATCGCGACTTGGAGTCGATATTCGTCACCGAACTGACTATAAACATCCGAGCTTGAACGTCACTTGCGCATCCTCAAGACGAGTGGTTCATGGAGATAAATTTTTTTACTGCGTCTTGTCGTAAAGGTGCGGAGAAAAACTTTGCACTATCGCGTGATCCTTTCCGGAACAAGGCTGACTGTCCAGGAATAGAGTGCAACGAAGAGCAGCATGTCGAAGACAGCACCAAGGCAGAGGTACAACACGGGCATGTAAAGCAGCGACAACTTGTAGAGAATCAGTGTGTGCAAGACGACCTTGTGCGGAAGCATCAGAATGAAGTAGCCGAGGATGAAAATCGTATGCACGATTTTGACTGTCGGGCTTAGTTCCAGCAGGTAATAGCCAATCCCCAGCATCACCGGAATCGCCATTATCAGCATGTTGCCCATGCTAATAATGGCGCGCATATGATCCGGGATCGAGTACGGAAATTGCGACGGCGCGTACCAGAAAAATAACAGGGCCAGCGCTTGGACGACGCAGACGATGCGCAACAAGTATTGCAGTGGCAACTTGTCCCGGTTTACGTTCGAGGTCAACGCAAACACGACGAAAGTTCCCAGTGCAGAGAGGAGCTTGGTAGTGAAACTCGGCATGTAAGACGCATTGGCCGCACCTATCCATTCAAAATGCAAGGTGCTCGCTGAGGCTGCCTGCTGCTGGGCCTGCAATGGAATGTCCAGACGGGTCAGCCAAAATTGTATGCAGTCGTGCCAGAAATTGAGGATCAATGGTTCACCAATGAACAGCAACGAACAAAACAGGGCCGGTAACATGAGGGCTTGCACAATCACGAACGGACCAGCGGTCAGTCTGCGCATTGCCCGATGCTGTCCTGCCGCCGCATGGTGTTGCCGTGCTACCTGTATGGCCCGAGTGGCGGACGCAATGGCGGCATTGCGCAATTGTTTGTGTGAGGAGAGATTTTCGTTTTCGCTTTGCATGGTGCTCAATCGAAATGTCGTGACAAGCCGATATCAACGCCGCTGCGTTCAAAAGTCGGATTGCGGTAGTGGTTAATGCTGATGCTGGCACCCCAGTTCTGGTTGATCCGGCGGTGCCACGCAAGACTGGCTTCCTGGCTATTGAAGTTCACCAGATTGGTATTAAGGGCCACTGGCAGATACCCCTCGCTACCCCAAGCCACACGCGCAGACCACGCATTCCTTGAGTCCGGGTTGTAGCTGGCGGCGATAAATTGTTGGTGCGTCATCACGCCACCGGGATTGCTGCGGTTGAACCGGACGCCGCCTTCGAGAACGATTGGTTGCTCGAAGTACCAGGCACCACCGAGGCTGATGCTGAGATCGACATGGCCGTCTGGGGCGTCGTAATAGCCGACTCCGAGCGAGCTGACAAAGTTTTGCTTGGGCAGCCATTTGTTGTAAAGGAAGCCGTCAAGGCGATAGCGCGGCAAATAAAAAGCACCATCCCCCACGCCGACCGAGAGGCTGGCAAACTTATTGTCATCGAGGGTTACTGTATCGGTCAGGCCGAGGAACGTACCGCCGGTGTCATATTCGTTTTTGTTTGATAGCTCTCCTTGCAGCACATGGTCGCCTTGTTCCAGCACGCCATGAACCGTCTGGTGGCGCCATGATGAATAGGGGCCAGTCAGTTGCTGGGTTCCAGTCGTGATTTCGAATGATCGCAAGGCAGGTCGCAACAGACCATCCGGCGGGGCGGTCTGGCTCGTTTCTGCTTGTGCCGTTAGTGCCGTTAGTCCGATCAAGACGAGTACAGCGCAACTGAAAGGATGGTTAGCGGTCAATTTCGACTCCGTGAGACCTTGCCGGTGCCAGGATTGCCGCTATCCGTTGTGCCGCGTGACCATCACCGAACGGGCTTTGACGGACCTGCATGCGCCGGTATGCGGTAGTGTCCTCAAGCAAAACATGGGCTTGCCGGCAGATTTCGTTCACATCGGTGCCCACCAGCAAGGCACCGCCGGCGTTGACAAGTTCTTGCCGCTCGGTACCCGTGCGTGCGATCAGTACTGGTTTTGCAAATGCCGATGCCTCTTCCTGAATACCGCCGGAGTCGGTCAGTGTGAAGTGACAGCGCACTAGCAAATCGATGAGTGCCGGATAGTCGAGTGGATCGGTCAGGCAGATGCGTTCTCTGATGCCGGAGGGTAGTGCCGAAATTTCGTGTTCGACATCGCTGCGTACGGCTGGGTTTGGATGGACTGGCCACACTACAACGACGTCATCATGTTGGGCAACGATGGCACCAGCGGCTCGCGCGATCTGGCGAATTGGTGCTCCCCAGTTTTCGCGGCGGTGTGCGGTGATCAGGATCAGGCGGTCCTCGCGATGCTGACGCAAGAAGTGGCGGACATTTTCCGGGATCGCCAGATTGTTTTCACCGGAGACATTTTGCAGGCGGTCGCGGGTCCAGAGTGCCGCATCGATCACGGTATTGCCGACCATGTAAATATGGTCGGTGGCGATATTTTCCATGCGCAAGTTTTCGCGTGCCTGCTCGGTTGGCGGGAAGTGCCAATGGGCGAGACGACCGATCAGTTCGCGATTTTTTTCTTCCGGGAATGGGTCGCGTTGATGGGTGCGCAGTCCGGCTTCTACATGGGCGACCGGGATGTCGTCGTAATAGCCTGTAAGCGCACCAACGAACGCGGAACTGGTGTCGCCCTGTACGAGAATGACATCGGGTTGTAACGCTTTTACCGCTTCCGCAAGGCCATCCGTCAGCGCAGACGTCAGGTGGGCCAGCGCTGGCGACTTGCGCTGCAAGTTGATGACGATGTCCGGAGGCATGTCGAAGAAGCGGTACAGTTCGTGGGCGACGGCCTCATGCTGACCGGTATGGATAATCTTTACATGCTGTCCGCGCGCCTGAAGTGCCTTGTAGACGGGGGCCATTTTGATGATTTCCGGCCGAGTCCCCAGGCAAGTAAGAAAAGTCTTTTTTGACATGAGTAAAAAGTATGCTTTTGTTTTGGTTGTGATGGAAAGTCGATGTCCGAATACCTAGATTTGACCCACCTCATGCGTTATTGGGATAACGCATGAGGCAAAGGCGCAAAGGTAATTCCGGAGAGTGACTTGCGAGAAGCGGGACTATTTTTTTGATCCTTTGCTTTTATATCATTGGAGTTTTTAGCGCTTTTTGACAAAAATCATGTTGACTCTCTGTCCATTGAAAATAAAGACAGTGAGTTTGAGTTGCCTCTTTAATTGAGGGATCTAGCGCTAATTGCATGCACTATTCGCAGCGGCAGGTTTGAGTCCTTTGCTTTGAAGAATCTGTGCGACGACTTCATCTGTAACGGTCCAGTGACCGGTTTTCTGGTAGGGCAATGCCTCCCGTAGCCAGCATTGCGCCGATGTCTTGTCGTTCTGTTTCATGGCGACGTAAGCGATCAATCCCCATGCGTAGTCATTGCTGACCTGCTTGAGCCAGAGCGCACGGTGCTGTTTCATCCATGCGCGGTAATAGCTGCCGGAATTCGTTGAGAGCAGCGGGAAATCGACTAGCAGAGGGAAAATTTGGGCGACATGATCTGGATAAAATGCTGGCGTGACGGTTTTCTGTTCGGGTTGGGTCGATACCAGAAAACGCCGTGATTGCGCATCCCAGAAAGTGTTGCGGATCGCCTGGGAAAATTTTTGCGCATCCCGGTTTGCTGCCGGCCCGGCCCGCGTCGACTGGTAGGACCATACTTCAAGGTTGTCCATGAACAGCCCATGCTGGAAGGTTGGGGAGACCAGATAGACGCCACGTTTTTTGTCGAACAGGGTTTGCAGCGTTTTGCTGGCTGCGTCGTGACTCTTGCGCCAGGCCGGATGGGTGTCGCGTTGCGCAGGCATCGTGTCGAGGAATTTGAGCCAGATTGCGAGTAATGCGTCATCTGCATCGGCTTCCCGGCAACCGAGCCAGATTGGTCCGGTGCGGCAGAAGCGATCAAAGCTGCCGTCAAGACGCTGGCGCGCAGTCAGCCAGGTAATCCATTTCGACGCATAGGCAGAAATGTCGAGACCATTTTCCTGCGCCAGCAGTAGTGCTTGTAGTGTGAAGTACGGATCGATGACATTGCCGGTTTCGAGGATCATGATGCCACCCGAATCGTCCGCAAATCCCCTCAGATCCAAGACGGGCGCGGCGGACAGCGCAACAGGAAATGCCAGCAAGAGCAACGCGAGTGCAGACTCCCGCCAGCGACGCATCAAGGCTCCCACACAACCCCAACTTTTCTTGCCCAGATGGTCCCGTGCGCGATCGCGCCGGATTTCGCGATGAACTGGTCGGTGCTGATCGTGGTGGGTGCATCGGTACGGCCAATTGTGGTGCCGCTGCCCAGCACAATTTCGGTTTCGGAGATCAGCGGTCCGGCTACGCTGGCATGGTCGTGTAGCTCAATGCGGTCTTCGCAGATCATCGAGCCGGTGACCCGTGCCGATCTGCCTACTTGTATCGCATTGCGCGCCTTGATATGGCCGTCGACAAGGGTGTGATGGCCAATTGTCAGGTTTCCCGTGACGATGAGTGATCCCTTGTAGCTGCAGCCGTCGGTCAGTCGGCAGTCACCCTTGATCAGCGTCAGTGCGCTGGTACGGCGGATAGCACCTGGCAAGTCATTGAGGCTGGCTGGTAAGTAGGCGTCCAATTTTTGTGGCGTCGTCGTCGCTTTTTTTCCTAGCTGGATGGTGGGCGCACTGAGTCTTTCGAAGCAGCAGCGGCCTGCCAGTTCGATGCTGATGTTGGAGGACAGGCGTCGCAACGTGACACAGCCGGTTTCCAGACTGATTGGTCCATCAGCGTGGCCCCATTCAAGGATTTCTCCGTTGCTGCCAAGGCGCAGCATTCCGCGCGACAGGACGCTGGTCAGACTGCTGTTGCCACCACAGTCGAGATCCGCGTGCAGGTAGAGCGGTCGGTTGCAGCGCACTGGTGCCGCAGAGCGGACAGCGTCAAGTCCGATCAGTGGTCGGGTACCTTCGATCCAGTTCATTTGCTCCGGCGGACCGTTGACATAGTCGAACTTGCTTTCGGCGCGTTCACCGGCGATATCGGCGAGTGCATCGTTACGAAACTGACGCGTGAAATAATCGACTTCGTTGGCGTACTGCCGTGAAATCGGTAGTGGCGAACAGTCCTTGGGTGCGCGCCATTCGTTGACTGCCGGGATAAACGGTAGCGTCAGCATGACCAGACACAGGATGCAGAACAGATACAGGGCGAAGGTCGGATTCATGATCAGGGCACCGGTGGTTGGCGATAGCGAACCGTCTTGTCCCACACCATTTCGCGTTTGAAGAGCCAGTCGACAAACAGACTCCAGGAGGCGTGGGAGATCGCAAACAGGCTGATGAAAAAACACAGCAGGTTAAACGGGAGCAAGCGGAGTCGCTTGCGATTCCCATCGAGCAGGACCGCGATCGCGATCTCGAAAAAAGCAGCAAAATTACCCAGCGTGCTGAATGCCATCAAGGCAAATGCAGGAATCAGTCGGTTCAGCAGTGAGCCGGCATTGGCGAAGTACAACACCAGGACGATGAACCAGCCCGTCAGCATTAACAGCGGGATGATAAATACCAGCAGCAACAGCATGCCGTCGAGGCGCTCACGCAGACTGAGGTATGGGCTGGTCAGGAAGCTGTACCAGTACCGCACCATGACCTGGTTATGCCCCTTTGACCATCGCTTGACTTGCTTGATGCGCACTGCCCAGTCTTCGGGGACTTCCTCGTAACATTCGGAGCGATTGGTGTAGACGGTCTTCCAGCCGTTGAGCATCAGGCGGTAGGTAATGTCAGTATCTTCAGCGAGGATGTCGTCGTGCCAGCCGCCAACCGCTTGCACTGCCGAGCAGCGTACGCCGCCGACGGTGCCACCATATTGCGGCAGCAGGCGCAGGTTCATGCGGGCTTGCTGGTCGACCTGGTAGCCGCCGGAACGTTCCAGATCCAGCATGCGGGTGAGCAGGTTGGTGCCGGCGTTCATCGGTACCACCCGACCCATTACGGCACCGACCTCGGGGTCGAAGAACGGAGCGACCAGTTGCTTGAGCAAGCCGCGACCGGGTACGTAATCGGCATCGAAGATGATGACGATATCGCCCTCGACATACGCCAGTGCATCCTTGAGTGCAGCGGCTTTGCCGGCCTTGCCGGTTAGCCGGTGGAATGGCGTGATGCGTTTGGGATAACGTGCAACATAACTGTCGATGATCTCGCGGGTGCGATCGAGAGAGCGGTCGTTGACCGGCACTATCTTGAGCAAGTCGTTCGGATAGTTGGTATCGAGTAGTGCTTCGATACAACCTGCAATGACTTTTTCTTCGTTATGCGCGGCAATGAATACCGTGATCATGGGCCAGTTTGCCTGGTCGATATCGATGTAAGGATGGCGCTGCTTGCCAAACAATCTGCTGATCGTAAAGATGAAGTGCCGCACGCCATAGAGCGCCATGATCAGCACGATGATGAACAGCAGTGCCGCCATCAGCGCGATGAGCGGGCGGTCACTGATGGTTGGTATGGCATCGCCGATGCCCATCGAGCGGGCAGGCAGGATGTCGATATTGTCGAGGTTGATGAGGCCGTTTGCGTATTGTTCAGCTCCCGGTGCCAGAGCGGCCGGACTGTCAGTGACCGTTGCCCGTTGCGCTGTACTGGGAATTTCTTCCTGAATCGGGGACGGTGTTGCGTTTGCCGGAGATAACGTTTGTGCTTGTAATGGCAAGGCGATCAATAGCGCGAACAGTGTGGCGAGCACACGCGCGAACAGAACCCGGCCGACATCGGAGTGGTGGTGCATTGTTGTTCTTCCCTGAGTGCTTTTGATGAAACGGATTTCGGCTCCTGTCCGCATTACATGACGGACTACTTGGTGCAAGGCCAAAACGTCTGAAAAGTGTATGCGGCGCTTGGCCGCATTCTTTGATAATCAACAAATGAACTCGAAAGGCAGGAAGAGCAGGCAGGGAAGGATCAGATAGTGCCCGCCAGACGACGCAGTGCGCGCCGGACCGCAGTTAGCAGTCGCGAGCCAGCAACGCCTGGGCCGCAGCCACCCCGCTGCGTACGGCGGACTCTATCGTTGCGGGATAGGCATTGGCGGTATAGTCGCCGGCTAGCATCAGGCCCGATAAGGGCGTGTTGATATCCGGGCGCAGCAGGCCCGGCGTGCAACTGAACGTGGCGCGTTTTTCGGAAATGACCTGACTCCATATCGGGATGGTCAGCTCCGGACGGGAAAATGCGTGCGCCAATTGCTGTGCAACGTTACTTGCCAGCGCTTCCTTGCCTGCAGCGATGGCCTCGGTCGAGGCGCTGACAACGACGGCAAACAGACCATCCTGACGGCCATCGAGCTGGCCGCGATCGAACACGAACTGGCCCCAGCGCTGCTGTTCCGGATCGTCGATGAGCGCATGGAATGGCTCGGGTAGCCGGCGATCAGGGGGATATTGCAGGTAGCACGTCGTGATCGGCTCATGGGTCAGTGCCTGCAGCGCGGTCACGTCGGTCAAGGGTGCCAGCAAGGTGGCGGCATTGCCGAAGTCGGTCGCCAGGACGATCTGGTCGGCATGATGGATGGCGCCCGTGCTTGCCAGTTCCCATCCCTGGTCGCGTCGGACAATGGCGGTGATGCGGGTGCCTGTCTGTACCTGACCCTGGTGCTGCTCGACGAAGCGCGCAGCCTGATTCGGAAACAGGCTGCTCAGGTCGCAGCGTGGCAGCAGCATGTCGGAGTCGGCCCGACGCGCGCCCAGACTGTCTTTCAGCACGGCGAGGAACACTTGCGCCGAGGCACGCTCCGGTGGCGTGTTGAGCGCTGCAATACACAGTGGTCGCCACATCAGCTGGATCAGCGTTGCGGTCTGGTTGAAGCGTTCCAGCAGTTCGGTGACACTGCAATCGGCGTTGAGTCGCCAGTCCATCCAGCGCGCTGCCGACGAAAATCGCATCAGTGCCAGTTTGTCGGCGCGGGTCAGTCCACTGGCACGCCACAAGGCAACGGCCAGGTGCAACGGTGCCGGCAGGGCCGCGGCAACGAAGTCCATGCCGGTACCCGGCGGGTAGCGCATTTGCAAGGGCAGACGTAACAGCGCCGTGTCCGGATCGATACCAACCTGACGCATCAGCCGCAGCGACTCGCGGTAGGCACCGAGCAGGATGTGCTGGCCATTGTCGAGCGACAGGCCCTGCAGTATGACCTGACGAGCCCGGCCACCCGGCGTGCGGGCTGCTTCGAACAGCGTGACCTTGCGGCCGGCGGCGGCTAGTTCGACAGCGGCGGCACAGCCGGCCCAGCCGGCACCGATGACGGCAGTGTGCCTCGTCACCGGGCGGTCATCCGCGAATGTAGGTGCGCCACGCCAGCCACAGCTTGCGGATTGGCGTGAGCGAAATCCGCTGGTTCAGCACATGGAAGCCATCATGTTCGATTTCCGAGAGCAGGGCGCGGTAGATCGCCGACATCATCAGGCCTGGTCGCTGACTGCGCCGGTCGGCGGCCGGCAGTAGCGCGAACGCTTCGTCGTAGGCGCTCTGCGCCCGGCGTACCTGGAAGCGCATCAGGTTTTCGAACTGGTCGTTGTGACGGGCATTGAGCAGGTCCGCTGCCGTTACGCCGAATTGCTGCAGCTCATTGACTGGCAGGTAAATCCGGCCGATGCGGGCATCTTCGCCGACGTCGCGAATGATGTTGGTGAGCTGGAATGCCAGCCCGAGTTTTTCGGCGTAGAGCAGAGTCTGCTTGTCGGTATAGCCAAAAATGCTGGCCGACAGAATCCCGACCACGCCGGCGACATGCCAGCAGTACTTCTGCAAGCCGATGTAATCGAGGTAGCGGGTTTGATCGAGGTCCATTTCCATGCCATCAATAATGGCCAGTAAATGCTGGCCGTCAAGCTGGTAGGTTGCCATGTGGGGTTGCAGTGCCAGCGTGACCGGATGGGTCGGCGTGCCGGCCAGCATCGCGCCGATTTCGCTGCGCCACCAGTGCAGCTTGGTGCGGGCGATGCCGACATCGGTACATTCGTCGACGGTATCGTCGACTTCACGGCAAAACGCATACAGCGCCGTAATCGCCCGTCGGCGTTCGGCCGGCAGGAATAAAAAGCTGTAATAAAAACTGGAACCGCTTTGCGCGGCTTTTTGTTGACAGTACTCGTCTGGAGACATGGATGCGCCGGGCAGGAATCGAAGCCGCTATGCTAGCCGACCACGCCGATACCGACAAACCTTATGTCGGTACCACCGGTATTTACATGCGCAGTGCACGCCACAGCATGCGCAGATAGTCGGTCTTGCGCAGCGTGGGTCGCTGGCGGAAGACATCGTAATCGGCCGCTTCGATCGCTGCGAGGATATGCAATCCGCCTTGCACCACCAACCGCAATTCCCAGCCGATCCGGCCCGGCAAGCGCAACGCCAGTGGCGCACCAGCCAGCAGCAGAGCGCGGGCGCGATCAATTTCGAAGGCCATCAACTGACGCCAGGCATCATCGACCCGCTGTTCGGTCAGCTGGGTTTCGCTGACGCCGAACCGGGTCAGGTCTTCCAGCGGCACATAGATGCGGGACTTCTGCCAGTCGATAGCGACGTCCTGCCAAAAGTTAATCAGCTGCAGTGCGCTACAAATGGCATCCGATTGCGCCAGGTTGCGTGCGTCGGCCGCGCCATACAAATGCAGCATCAGCGCGCCGACCGGATTGGCCGAGCGGCGACAGTAATCCAGCAGAGTCGTGAAATCGGCATAGCGCGTCGTCACGACATCCTGCCGGAACGCCGATAGCAAGTCGCGCATTGGAGTCAGCGGTAATTGCCAGCCAAGCACGATGCCATGCAGCTTGCGAAACATCGGTTCGGCCGGGATTCCGCCTGCGGCAATGAGGTCAAGTTGCGCTTCGTAGGCATTGAGTGCAGCGATGCGTTCGTGCGGGCTGGCATCGCCTTCGTCGGCGAGATCGTCGGCGCTGCGGGCGAAAGCATAAATGGCTTCGACGGCCGGACGCAGGCGGGCCGGAAGCAGGATAGAGGCAACCGGAAAGTTCTCGTAATGATCGACGGCCATGCAGGTTTTCTCCGGACCAGAAAGGGGTTTGAAAAAATCAGTCGGACTTTTGTAATAATTACTAACCGATTGGTCAGTAATTGTTTTAAGCTCCGAGCGGTACAAGAAGTACTGGTGAAAATTCCCGTTCCCAGTCTTTGTTTTCAGCCCGCATCATAAAGGAAAGCACCTTGGCCTCCGGTCTCAATTTCTCCCGTTTTCCCGTCGCGCCGATGGCTTCGGTCGTGCTGGCGCTGGTATTGCTCGCCGCTTGTTCCAAGCCGGTCGACAAAGCCGAAGATATCCGACCTGTGCGGGCCATGAAGCTGGCCGCCGCCGATGCGGATGCGACGGTCGAGTTTTCCGGTGATGTGCGACCGCGTATCGAATCGCGCCTGGGCTTTCGCGTCGGCGGCAAGATCGTCGCGCGCAAGGTCGAGGTAGGCACTCTGGTCAAGCGCGGGCAGGTGCTCATGCAGCTCGATCCGCAGGATTTGCAACTGGCACAATTGCAGTCGGCGGCCGTGCTGAAGGCCGCGCAGGGCAATCGTGACCTTGCCCTCGCCGAGCAACAGCGTTATGAAGACTTGCGGGCGCGCAATTTCGTCAGCCAGGCCGTGCTCGATGCCAAACAGACTGCTTATCTGGCGGCGCAGGCCAGCTTCGATCAGGCCACTGCTGCGGCACGCAATCAACTTAACCAGACTGGATATGCAACGCTGGTTTCCAATGTCGACGGTGTTGTCACGGGTATCGACGCGGAAGCCGGCCAGGTCGTCGCTGCCGGTACGCCAGTGTTGCGGGTGGCGGAGACCCGCGAGAAGGATGTCGTCATCGGGATTCCCGAGGACCAGGTCGAGTTATTGCGCCAGGTGTCGGATATCCGCATCCATGTCTGGGCCGATCCGGGCACAGTGATTCAGGGGAAATTGCGCGAATTGTCGCCGATCGCTGATCCGGTTTCGCGCACGTTCACCGCCCGTATTGCGTTGCCGGCCGACGCCGCCCAGGTGCGTTTGGGCATGACGGCGTATGTCACATTTGTCCGCAAGATACCTCAAGGAATGATCCGTGTTCCGCTCAATGCACTGGTGCGCGACCAGTCGAAGACGGCGGTCTGGGTCATTGACAAGGGGGCTGTCACCCTGATGCCGGTACAAGTCGTCGGTCCTGCCGGTAACGACTTGTTGTTGTCTGGTGGTGTTTCTGCCGGTCAGATGATCGTCACTGCCGGCGTCAATTTGCTCAAGGCCGGCCAGAAAGTCACCATTCTCAATGACGACCTCGCGGTGCGCGATGCCGTCTTGCTTCAGGGCGGAGCGACCAAATGAAAGGCGGATTCAACCTGTCGCGCTGGGCGCTGGAACACATCCCGCTAACGCGTTACCTGATGGCTGTGCTGCTTATTGGCGGCATGCTCAGCTATGCCCGGTTGGGCCAGGACGAAGATCCGCCGTTCACGTTTCGTGCGATGGTCGTGCGGGCTACCTGGCCTGGCGCGACCGCCTTGCAGATGGCCGAGCAAGTCGCCGACAAGCTCGAAAAAAAGCTGCAGGAAACCCCTTACATCGACAAGATCCGTAGCTACTCCAAGCCCGGTGAAACAACCATCATTCTGCAATTGCGCGAATCGACGCCACCTAAAGAAACGGCTGCTTCCTGGTACCAGGTCCGCAAAAAAATAGGTGACATCCGCGCCACCTTGCCGGCCGGTGTCAACGGCCCGTTCTTCAACGACGAGTTCGGCGACACGTATGGTTCGATCGTCGCGCTATCCGGCGACGGCTTTACGTACGCCGAAGTGAAGGACTACGCCGACTTCGTGCGCCAGCAGTTGCTGCGCGTGAAATCGGTCGCCAAGGTGGAGTTGTTCGGTGCGCAGGACGAGCGCATCACGATCGAGTTTTCACAAAAAAAATTCGCTCAGCTAGGCATTACGATTGACAGCGTCGTCGCGCAACTCGCGGCGCAAAATTCGGTCGAGGGAACCGGTATTCTGGTGACGCCGATCGATAACCTGCAGGTGCGCGTGACCGGCGCACTGATGACAGTCAAGGACTTGCAGGAGCTTGATCTGCGCGCCAACGGCACCAGTTTCAAGCTCGGAGACTTTGCCAAAATCCGGCGCGAGTACCGCGACCCTCCACAAGACAAGATGCGCTTCAATGGCAAGGATGTGATCGGGCTTGGCATTTCGATGGAGAAGGGCGGCAACATCATCGAGCTTGGCAAGAGTCTCGACAGCACGCTTGCTGCAGTGAGGGCCAAGTTGCCGGTGGGCGTTGAGTTATCACGGGTCGCCGATCAACCGAAGGCCGTCATTGCCTCGGTCAGCGAATTCCTGCATACGCTGTTCGAGGCGGTGCTGATCGTATTGGCCGTCAGTTTCCTGGCGCTGGGCTTGCACACCAAACCCTTTCGGCTCGACATCCGCCCCGGCCTGGTGGTCGGCCTGACGATACCGCTGGTGCTGGCGATCACGTTCCTGTTCATGCGCATCCTTGATATCGACCTGCACAAAATTTCGTTGGGTGCGCTGATCATCGCCCTTGGCCTGCTGGTTGATGACGCCATCATCGCCGTTGAAATGATGGTGCGCAAAATGGAGGAAGGCTTGTCGCGGTTTGATGCGGCCACGTTTGCCTACACCTCGACGGCGATGCCGATGCTGACTGGCACGCTGATTACGGCAGCAGGATTTCTGCCCATCGGCCTGGCCAAGTCTGCTGCCGGCGAATATACGTTTTCGATGTTTTCGGTCAATGCGCTGGCGCTGTTGATCTCATGGCTGGTGGCGGTCATCTTCACTCCTTACATCGGCTATGTCCTGCTCAAGGTTAAGCCCGCAGCCGGTGCCGATGCCCACCATGAATTGTTCAATACACCGATGTACAACCGGTTTCGCAAGACCGTCAACTGGTGTGTCGAATGGCGCAAGACGACGATCTTGCTGACGCTGGCCGCATTTGGTCTGGGTGTGTTTGGCTTCAAGTTCATCGAGCAACAATTTTTTCCGGACTCCAGTCGCACCGAACTGATGGTGGAACTGTGGCTGCCCGAGGGGTCGGCCTTCAAGGCCACCGAGGCGCAGGCAAAGAAGTTCGAAGCCTTCATCCAGAAACAGGATGGTGTCGAAAGCGTCACCAGTTATGTCGGTACCGGCAGTCCGCGCTTTTATTTGCCACTGGACCAGATTTTTCCGCAAACGAACGTGTCGCAGATCGTCGTCCTGGCCAAGGACCTGAAAGCGCGTGAAGCATTGCGCCTGAAGATTGTCGCTGTCTTCAAAAAGGATTTTCCCGAGGTGCGCGGTCGCGTCAAGCTGTTGCCAAACGGACCGCCAGTGCCTTACCCGGTGCAGTTCCGCGTCACAGGTACGGAAGTGACGAAGGTGAGGGCGATCGCTGATCAGGTCAAGGACATCATGCGTGCGAACCCGAATGCGATCGGTGTGAACGATAACTGGAACGAGTCGGTCAAGGTTTTGCGGATCGACCTGGATCAGGAAAAAATGCGCGCGGTCGGCGTGACTTCGCAAACAGTGATGCGTGCCGCGAATACGCTGTTGAGCGGGTCGACGGTCGGCCAGTATCGTGATGGCAATCGCCTGATCGATATCGTTATTCGGCAACCCGTCGATGAGCGGTCAACGATTTCTGCGCTTGATCAGGCCAATATCCCGACTGCCAGCGGCAAGTCGGTGCCGCTGTCACAGCTGGCCCGTGCCCAGTTTATCTGGGAGCCGGGCGTGATCTGGCGCGAAGGACGCGAATGGGCAGTGACCGTGCAATCCGATGTGGCCGATGGCATTCAGGGACCAACGGTGTCGGATCAGATCAATCCCAAGCTCGCTGAGCTGCGCGCTGGTCTGCCGGCGGGTTACAAGATCGAGTTGGCGGGTGCGGCTGCCGATAGCGGCAAGGCACAGGAGTCGATCGCTGCCAATGTGCCGCTGGTGATCTTCATCATCTTCACGTTGCTGATGTTGCAGTTGCACAGTTTCTCGCGCTCGCTGCTGGTATTCCTGACCGGCCCGCTCGGTGTCGCCGGTGCGGCGATGGCCTTGTTGCTGTTGCAGCGGCCATTCGGCTTCGTCGCGCAGCTCGGCGTGATTGCGCTCTTCGGGATGATCATTCGTAACTCGGTGATCCTCATTGACCAGATCGAGCAGGATATCGCTGCCGGTGCGGCACCGTGGAATGCCATTGTCGAATCGGCCGTGCGACGCTGCCGGCCCATCATCCTGACTGCCGCTGCGGCAGTGCTGGCCATGATCCCGCTGTCACGCTCGGTGTTTTGGGGGCCGATGGCGGTGGCGATCATGGGCGGGCTGATCGTCGCTACCGCGCTGACGTTATTGTTCTTGCCAGCATTGTATGCAGCATGGTTCCGGGTCAAAAAACCGTCTCCAAACTGATCACTTTTGCCCGGCGCGGTGCTGGCACGGTGCTGCAAATAAGCACCGCGCCAAAAATCACGGCGTGCTGGAATAAAATCCAGTAAAATCAGCCCCTGATGTAGACCGGCCTCTGGCAAAGGCAGTGCAAGGCGACCATATTTACCTCAGGGTCGCTTTTTGCTTTTGGCAGGTGGACATTCCCGCGAGGATGGCGAAATTGGTAGACGCACCAGGTTTAGGTCCTGACGCCAGTAATGGTGTGGGGGTTCGAGTCCCCCTCCTCGCACCACAGAATTCTTTTTTATTATTTGGACGATTCACATGGCAACTGCTGTCGAAACCCTCGAAAAACTTGAGCGCCGCATCACGATCACGGTCCCTTTGGCAGATGTCCAGGCCGAAGTTGAAAAGCGCCTGAAAGTACGCGCTAAATCCGCCAAGGCACCTGGCTTTCGCCCAGGTAAAGTGCCAATGAAAATGGTTGCTGCCCAGTTTGGTTATCAAGTTGAAACTGAAGTCCTGAATGACAAAGTTGGTCGCGCTTTCAATGACGCTGCCAACGAAAATAATTTACGCGTTGCCGGTTACCCGCGTATCGAGCCGAAAGCTGCCGGCGACGATGCAGTAGAGGGTTCCATTGTTTTCGAAGCCACTTTCGAAATCTATCCGGAAGTTAAAGTCGGTGACCTTGCCGTTACTGAAGTCGAAAAGACGGTCACTGAAGTGACCGACGCTGAAATCGACAAGACCATCGAGATACTGCGCAAGCAGCGTGCTCACTTCCACGTCAAGGGCGATCAGGATGCGCACGGCGATGGTGGTCCAGACCAGACAGCACAAAAAGACAATCGGGTAACAGTGGACTTCACGGGTTCGATTGACGGCGTTGAGTTTGCTGGCGGCAAAGCTGACGATTACGCTTTCGTGCTCGGTGAAGGCCGGATGTTGCCTGAATTCGAAGCGGCGATCACCGGTCTGAAGGTCGGCGAATCGAAGTCGTTCCCGCTGGCCTTTCCAGCCGATTACCACGGCAAGGATGTCGCCGGAAAAACCGCTGAATTCACGATCACGCTGAAAAAACTCGAGTGGGCGCACATGCCTGAAGTCGATGCCGAGTTTGCCATCACGCTGGGCGTGGAAGACGGCGACATCGCCAAGATGCGCGCTGACATCAAGGTTAATCTTGAGCGCGAAGTCGGTGGTCGCACCAAAGCCAAAACCAAAGACAGCGTGATGGACGCGCTGATCAAGTCCGCCGAACTCGATGTGCCAAAGGCGCTGATCGAACAAGACGTCGAGCGTCTGGTCGAGATGACTCGTCAGGATATGCAGCAACGTGGGATGGATGTGAAGAGCATGCCATTTCCTCCGGAACTGTTCACTGCTCAGGCCGAGCGCCGCGTACGTCTTGGTCTGATTCTGGCCGAAGTGGTGAAGACAAACAGCCTGCAGGCTACCGCAGATCAAGTCAAGGCACAGGTCGAAGACTTCGCGAAGAGCTACGAAGATCCTCAGCAAGTAATGCAATATTATTTCAGTGACCGTAATCGCCTCGCTGAAGTTGAAGCCCTTGTATTGGAAGAAAACGTCGTCAACTACGTCTTGGGAAAATCGAAAGTGACAGAAAAAACTGTCGCCTTTGATGAATTGATGAGTAACAACGCGCAGGCGTAAAACGCCGTGTGCTCTCCAAAGGAAAGCAACTATTCATGATGACAAGAAATTTCGCGATGGAACCACAGATGCTCGGCATGATCCCGATGGTGATCGAGCAAAGCGGACGCGGGGAACGGTCGTACGACATTTATTCGCGCTTGCTGAAAGAACGCGTCATTTTTCTCGTCGGTCCGGTCAATGACGGAGTAGCCAACCTGATCGTGGCGCAACTGCTGTTCCTGGAGAGCGAAAATCCGGATAAGGATATTTCGCTGTATATCAACTCACCCGGTGGTTCGGTCTCGGCCGGCATGGCAATTTTTGACACGATGCAGTTCATTAAGCCAAATGTCTCGACTTTGTGTACCGGCCTGGCAGCATCGATGGGAGCTTTCCTGTTGGCCGCTGGTGCCAAGGGCAAGCGTTTCTCGTTGCCTAACTCGCGTATCATGATTCACCAGCCATCTGGTGGTGCGCAAGGTCAGGCGACTGACATCGAGATCCAAGCCAAGGAAATCCTGTATCTGCGCGAACGTCTGAACGGCATTCTTGCCGACAAGACCGGGCGCACGATCGAAGAAATTCGTCGTGATACCGAACGGGATAATTTCATGTCGGCCGATGAAGCTGAAAAGTACGGCATGATCGACAAAGTCCTGACCACCCGCGAGTAATCTGCGACTGGTACGGCCTGGTCACACAGAACGCCCGGACAGCCAACCGTCTGGGCGTTTTGTTTTCAGGCGACCTTGTCGACGCCGTCTGGCGACATTCTGATGCGTCGCCGTGACGGATACTGATTTCGCAGGTAATATCAAGCAAACCTCACCACTTTCAACTTCTCCATGTCCGATAAAAAATCTACTACCAGCGAGAAATTGCTGTACTGCTCATTTTGTGGCAAGAGCCAGCATGAGGTTAAAAAACTGATCGCCGGACCTTCCGTATTCATCTGCGACGAGTGTATCGATCTCTGCAACGACATCATTCGGGACGAAGCGTCTACGGTGGAGTCCGTAGCCGGTCCCAAATCCGAGTTGCCAACGCCGCAAGAAATCTGCGAGCTGCTGGGTCAGTACGTGATCGGGCAAGAGGGCGCCAAGCGCATCCTGTCCGTCGCCGTCTACAACCATTACAAGCGTTTGCGTCACCTTGGTAAGAAGGACGATGTTGAGCTGGCCAAGAGCAATATCTTGCTAGTCGGACCGACTGGTTCTGGCAAGACGCTGCTGGCACAAACACTGGCACGCATGCTCAATGTACCGTTCGTTATTGCTGATGCAACGACGCTGACCGAAGCGGGTTATGTCGGTGAAGACGTCGAGAACATCATCCAGAAGCTGTTGCAAGCCTGTAATTACGATGTGGAGAAGGCCCAGAAAGGGATTGTCTACATCGATGAAATCGACAAGATTTCGCGGAAGTCCGACAACCCGTCGATTACGCGAGATGTGTCAGGCGAAGGCGTTCAGCAAGCCCTGCTGAAACTGATCGAAGGCACGATGGCATCGGTCCCGCCACAGGGTGGTCGCAAGCATCCGAACCAGGATTTCGTCCAGATTGACACGACCAACATCATGTTTATCTGTGGCGGTGCGTTCGACGGCCTGGCCAAGATCATCAGCAATCGTTCTGAAAAAAGCGGGATTGGTTTCTCTGCCAGCGTAAAAAGCCAGAGCGAGCGGACCGCCAGCGAAGTGTTGCTCGAAGCCGAGCCGGAGGATCTGATCAAGTTCGGACTTATTCCGGAACTGGTCGGACGTCTGCCCGTGGTTGCGACGCTCAGCGAACTGACCGAAGACGCGATGATCCAGATTTTGCTGGAGCCAAAAAATGCGTTGATCAAGCAGTATGCGCGCCTGTTGCAAATGGAAGGCGCGGAGCTTGAAGTCCGTCCTGCCGGATTACAGGCAATTGCCCGCAAGGCCTTGCAGCGCAAGACCGGTGCACGTGGCTTGCGTTCGATTCTCGAGCATGCGTTACTGGACGTCATGTTCGAATTGCCGAATCAACAAAATGTCTCAAAAGTAGTTATTGATGAAAACACTATCACTCAAGGTGCCAAGCCGTTGATGATTTATCATGATCAGCCGAAAGTAGCCGGCTCTAAGTAATATGTTTGTTTTACCGCCTGAAAATGCCGTGTGGCTATCGGTTTTTTCGGGCGAACGCAGTAGGATTTAAAAATACGGACCAGTGACAATCCGTTGAGATACCGGTCGCGCCGAATTGGTGGCCGGTTTTTTACCGGGATTTTTTCGTCCACTGATATTTGTTCGTGAACGGCCTTGTGTTTTCCGCTCTCGCGCCAACATCAATTACACGTTTTTGATAAGGCTCGCCATGACGACTCCCACTTTTACTGAACATACCCAGTTGCCGCTATTGCCTTTGCGTGATGTCGTAGTTTTCCCGCATATGGTCATACCGCTATTCGTTGGTCGTCCCAAGTCCATCAAAGCCCTCGAGGCTGCCATGGAGCAAGGGAAGAGCATCATGCTGGCAGCGCAAAAAGCCGCAGCCAAGGATGAACCCTCCGCCGATGATATTTATGAAATCGGATGCATCGCCAACATCCTGCAAATGCTGAAGCTTCCTGACGGAACCGTCAAGGTACTGGTTGAGGGCACCCAGCGCGCCCGCATCCATCACATCAGTGAACTCGATACGCATTTCGTCGCTGACCTGACACCGGTTGAATCCGAGTCCGGTGACGAAGCAGAAATTGAAGCGATGCGTCGTGCAATCGTTCAGCAGTTCGATCAGTACGTGAAGCTGAACAAAAAAATTCCTCCTGAAATTCTGACCTCACTGGCCGGCATCGATGATGCGGGTCGTCTGGCCGATACGATTGCCGCGCATTTGCCACTGAAGCTTGAGCAAAAGCAGGTCATCCTCGAAATCTTTAACGTCGCCAAGCGCCATGAGCATTTGCTCGGCCAGCTTGAAGGCGAGCTTGATATCCTGCAGGTAGAAAAGCGTATCCGTGGGCGCGTAAAGCGCCAAATGGAAAAGTCCCAGCGCGAGTATTACCTCAACGAGCAAGTCAAGGCGATCCAGAAAGAGCTGGGCGAGGGTGAAGAGGGCGCGGATATTGAAGAGCTTGAGAAAAAAATCGTTGCCGCCAAGATGCCAAAAGAAGCGCTTGCCAAGGCCAGCAGCGAACTCAAGAAGCTCAAGCTGATGTCGCCAATGTCAGCCGAGGCCACTGTCGTACGCAACTACATTGATACGTTGATCGGACTGCCTTGGAGAAAAAAATCCAAGGTCAACAACGATTTGTCGAATGCTGAAAAAGTACTTGAAGACGATCATTTTGGTCTCGACAAGGTCAAGGAACGCATCCTGGAATACCTCGCCGTACAACAGCGCGTTGATAAACTGAAAGCCCCGATTCTGTGTTTCGTCGGTCCGCCTGGTGTCGGCAAGACGTCGCTAGGTCAGTCAATTGCGCGTGCGACGAACCGCAAGTTCGTGCGCATGGCATTGGGTGGCGTACGCGATGAGGCCGAGATTCGCGGTCACCGTCGTACTTATATCGGTTCGATGCCTGGCAAGATTTTGCAGAGCCTGGCGAAAACCGGTGTGCGTAATCCGCTGTTCCTGCTCGATGAAATCGACAAGCTCGGTATGGATTTCCGTGGCGATCCTTCGTCAGCACTGCTTGAAGTGCTGGACCCGGAACAGAATCATATGTTTTCGGATCACTACGTCGAAGTCGATTTCGACCTGTCGGACGTCATGTTCGTAGCGACCTCGAATTCGTACAATATTCCGCCGGCGCTGCTTGACCGGATGGAAGTGATCCGGTTGTCGGGTTATACCGAAGATGAAAAAACCAGTATCGCGCAGCGCTATTTGTTGCCCAAGCAAATCAAGAACAACGGTTTGCTGGAAGGCGAAATCAGCGTTGCCGAATCGGCCATTCGCGACATCATTCGCTATTACACACGTGAAGCTGGCGTACGTTCGCTTGAGCGGGAAATATCGAAGATCTGCCGTAAAGTCGTCAAAATGCTGCTGCTCAAAAAGCAGGATAAAAAAGTGGCGGTGACCGGCAAGAATATCGATAAGTTCCTTGGAGTCCGGCGCTACGATTTCGGTGTCGCTGAAAAGGAAAACCAGATCGGACAAGTCGTCGGTCTGGCCTGGACTGAAGTGGGTGGCGATCTGCTGACCATCGAAGCCGTCACGATGCCTGGTAAGGGACAAATCATCCGCACTGGAACACTCGGTGACGTGATGAAGGAATCGATCGAGGCAGCGCGCACCGTCGTCCGCAGTCGTGCTCGTAATCTTGGCATCAAGCTCGATGCGTTCGAAAAGAACGACATTCATATCCATGTGCCGGAAGGTGCAACGCCGAAAGACGGTCCGTCGGCTGGTGTGGCGATGACGATTGCTATGGTGTCCTCCTTTACCGGAATACCAGTGCGCGCCGATGTCGCGATGACAGGCGAAATCACGTTGCGCGGAGAAGTTCTGCCGATCGGCGGATTGAAGGAAAAACTGCTTGCAGCGCATCGCGGCGGTATCAAGACGGTGATGATCCCCGAGCAAAATGTGAAGGACTTGGCCGAGATTCCGGACAACGTCAAAAACAAGCTTGAGATCGTGCCGGTGCGCTGGATTGACAAGGCGCTTGAGATCGCACTTGAAAGATCGCCAGTACCACTCACCGATGAAGAAGTCGCGTTGAGTGCACTGGCTGCGCAAAAGAAGGACGCGGTTGATCCGCTGATCGTGAAGCATTGATCGACGTCTGTTGATTCTCAAATGGCGCTCCCCGGAGCGCCATTTTTATATCTACTTTTGCAGTGAGCTTGGTGGATTTATCCCGATGTCGACAGCAATCCGTTGCATTGCGCTTTTACATGGCGATTGTCGTGCCGGTTGCGCATTTAAGCATGGCAAAGCAGCCTCGTATGAGTTAAGATCATCGACTTCGATGTGGTGACAAACATCGGAAAATTAGTAATATGCAGTCGACTGGCAGCCCAAAGCCGCATTAGGGTGCTTAGCTCAGTTGGTAGAGCGGCGCCCTTACAAGGCGTAGGTCGGGGGTTCGAGCCCCTCAGCACCCACCAAGACGTCTTCTGCATCACAGCGGCACTTTTGTTGTGTACAGTTAAATTGCAAGCAATTTGATTGTGATTCGGAGTTTCATGAAAGTGCAGTAATTAGGAGTGGTAGTTCAGCTGGTTAGAATACCGGCCTGTCACGCCGGGGGTCGCGGGTTCGAGTCCCGTCCACTCCGCCAGAACAATAATGACGCAGGTGTGATTCCGTAGGAATCACGTCGGGACTCGAAGGGAATCGCTTGCAAGCGATTCCGCGGCCTGCAGTATGTAGGCGAGTCCC